>NZ_JBEZDJ010000014.1:0-208058 GCF_040648275.1 Micromonospora sp. NPDC049171 | reverse complement strand
GGGGGCGGCGGGGCCCCACGCCTGGGGGGGGGCCCACCCCCACCCGGGCGGGCACCCCCGGGGCCCCCCCCCCCCCCGCCCCCCCCGGGGGGGGGGGCGGGGGGGGCCCCCCCCCCCCCCCCACGGCCGGCATCGGGAAGGAAACCGTCAGGTGTTCTTCGTGTAGCAGGTGACATGCCCGTTGGAGTCCTCGTGACAGTCCGCCCCCTTGGCACCGAGCACGTTTATCGTGCCGACCAGGACTGTCAACCCGAAGCCGGTCAGGATTCCCAGGCCCACCTTCTTGGCCAACTCCGCGAAGTTGGCAGTGACATCCAACCGGAACGTCACCGACGCGTACCGGATCTGGTCCCACAGCTCGGCGATCCGCGGATCGTGACCGGTGATGCTGAAGTCGTCGCTGCTGTGCTCGTCGGTCACCCGACCGCTCGCGAAGGCCACGAACACGTTCTTGTTCTGGTCCACCACGTTCGGCGCGGCGGCGAAACCCCAGCTGTGGCTGAGCAGCCCGTTCTCGTGGACGTGCCCCTGGAACCAGTAGTGGCCGTCGCTGGCCATCCGCAGCCACGCGGTGCCCTTGACGCTCGACGGCAGCAGGCTGCCGGAGAACGTGTTGCTCCACTCCTGCTCCAGTCGGTCCATCGCCGTCCGGGTCGACCCGCCCGGATTCCCGACCTGCGCGCCGACCTGACGCAGGGTCAGCGGCGCCCGGATGTCGAGGTACCGGGCGGCGGCCGTACGGACGCTTGTCATGCCGTCACTCCCTCGACTTCCACATGTGGATGGTGCCGTTCTCGTCCCGGTAGGAGTGGACCTTGCCCGGCTGACCGAAGAACGCGATCCACCCGGCGACCACCGCACCCACGATGACCAGCGGAATCCACTTCAGGATGTTGGTGATCAGCTGCCCGACGTTCATCGTCACGCTCAGCCGGAAGTTCACGCTGGCGTTGCTGAGCTGGTCCCAGTACTGCCCGATCCGCGGATCCTGGCCCAGCTCGGCGAAGTCGTCACTGCTGCTGTTGTCCGACACCTTGCCGCTGGCGGAGAAGACGAAGGCGTTGCCGTCGGCGTCCACGAACGCCGGCGTGGCCACGAACGACCAACTGTGCGAGACCGCGCCGTTCTCGTGCACGTGGCCCTCGAACATGTAGTGGCCGTCGCTGAACAACCGCAGCCACGCGCTGCCCTTCACGCTGGAGGGGAGCAGGCTGCCGGAGAACCACTCGCTGGACGTCTGCTCCAGTTGGACCAGCATCCGGCGACTGGAGCCGGTGGGGTGGCCGATCTCGCCGCCGACCTGCCGCATCGTCATCGGCGCCTCGAACCGCAGGTACTTCCCGGCCGCCTGACGCAGGCTGGTCATGACGTGGTCACCAGGATCGGCACCAGCGCCCGACCGGTCGGCAGCGGACCCAGCGCCTTGCCCAGGATCGCCCCGACCGCCTTGAGCGGGTCGGCCACCCGCATGGCGTGCCCCCGGGTGGGGGAGGTGGTCAGCAGGTCACCGGGACGCACCGGGCCGTGTGTCGCGTCGACCAGGCAGTAGACCTTGCCGGCCAGGGCCAGCGGCCGACGCCTGTCGCTGTCCGGCTGCCGGTCCAGCACCATCGCCGGGGCGAAGCTGCCCGCTCCGGAGACCACGCCGGCCACCGCGCTGTCGTACGGCTTGTCGGCCAACTCCAGCGCACCGGTCTCGCCGATCACCAGCACGGCACCGGGAATCGCCGCCGTCAGGTGCGCGTCGGCGACGTCGAACTCCTCCGCCAGGTCCGCGTTGCTGAGCGAGATGTCGCCGTGCACACCGTCGATGACCACTGTGTACGCCCGCGTGTCCGGGTTGGCGAAGGACATCGAACTCTGGTCGCCACTGATCCCGACGGTGTACGTACGGGTCTTGCTGTGGCAGAACTTGATGTGGTTGTTCGTGCCGTCCAGGTCGACCTGGTTCGCCGCGACGATCTTCGAGCTGACCGCGTTGGTCGCGGACATGTTCGTCGCGGTGACGCTGGGGCTGTTCAGGTTGTTGGCCGCCCACAGGTCACCGGTGGTGCCGTTGAGCAGCAGCTTGTACTGGCGGGTGTCCGGGTGCGCGAACGCCATCGAACTCTTCTCACCGTCGATCCCGACGGTGTACGTACGGGTCTTGCTGTGGCAGAACTTGACGTGGTTGTTCGGCCCGTCCAGGTCGACCTGGTTCGCGCTCAGGCTGCGGCTGTTGACGTTGTTGGCCGCCCACAGGTTGCCGTTCTGCCCGTCCAGGATCGTGGTGTAGGCGCGCTTGTCGTTCGCCAGGCTGATGGTGCTGGTGCCGCCGTTCATCCCGATCGTGTACGCGCGGGTCGTGAAGTTGGTGAGCACCAGAGCGTTGTCGGCGCCGTCGAGCACGACGGCCCGCGCGGCCACGGTGTCGGCGGTGATGGTGGTCGGCGGCGACGGGGTTGGCGTCGTCGGTGCCGCCTGGGCGTCACCCTTGACGACCGGAGCGGCCGTGGCGGGCGGCCCGTCGGCGCGCTGCGCCTGCTCGGTCTGCCGGGCCTGCTCGGGTGCGCGGACCGGCGGGGACACCGGTGCGGCGGTGTCCGCCCTGGCGGGCGCGTCGTCCGGGGTGGTCCGCTGCGGCGGTGTGCTCGGTGGGGTGGTGGGCCGGGCGATCGCCTCGGCGCTGTCCGGGTTGCTGGCCTTCGCGGCCTCGTTGTTTGCCATGTGTCCATTGCACCGGCCAGCCGGCCGCCAATCGTCGGTAGTCACTACGCAGGTTGGTCCACCCGACTACGTAGCGTCGACGGCGTACGCTGCCGCGATGACCGCACCGCGTCGCATCCTGATCTACGGGGTGCACGGCGCGGGCAAGTCCACTCTCGCCGTGCGCCTGGCCGAGCGACTCCGGTTGCCGTGGTATCCGGTGGACGACCTGCTGTGGCTGCCGGGGTGGGTGGAGGTGCCGGTCGCCGAGCAGCGCGCCCGGATCGAGGAGCTCTGCCGCCGGGACACCTGGATCCTCGACGGCGCGTACCACGGCTGGCGGGACGTGCCACTGGCTCGTGCCGACCTGGTGGTGGCCCTGGACTACCCACGGTGGCGCTCGTTCTGGTGGTTGCTGCGTCGTACCCTGCGCCGCCTGGGCTCGGGCGAGGTGATCTGCAACGGAAACCGCGAATCGCTGGGCAGCGTGCTGTCCTCGGAATCGATCCTGGTCTGGCACGTCACCGCGTTCGGCCGGGAACGGCGGCGGATGCGGGCCTGGCAGGCCGATCCGGCCGGGCCGCCCGTACTGCTGTTCACCAGCCCGGCCGCCCTGGACGACTGGGTGGCGCGCCTGCCAACCATTGACCCACGGGTGCCACCTGCGGCAGGCGAACGGCGGTGCTGAAGCGCGGGCCGCCGCACCGGATATCGCCTGGCATACTCGCCGCACCGGGCACCCGAAGGGACTGCGCATGAAGTCTGCCGAAGCACCCGTACGCGACTCGATCACCGCCTTCCTGCACGCCTACGCGCGGGCCGTCGAAGCCGGCGACAACGCCAGGGTCGCCGCGAGTTACGCCGCGACATACATCGAGGGTGACCCGAGTACGGCGACCGCCGTCACCAACGACGCGGCGTACCGGGCCGCCCTCGACGAGCGGCACGCCGCGATGACCGAGCAGTTCGGCCTGCGCCGCGCCCAGGTGACGGTCCTGGACGTGCTCGACCTCGCACCGGGGTACGTCCTCGTCCCCACCCGGTGGGCGTTGGACTTCGCACCGCCCGGTGGTGAGGCCGGCAGCGCGCGGTTCGCGCAGACCTATGTCGTGCGGCTGGCTGACGACCGGCCGCAGATCCTGCTCTACCTCTCGCACGAACGAGAGGACGACGCCCTGCGGAAGCTGGGTCTGACCGACTGACCCGGCCCCTGCGCCACACGTCGGCCCATCCCCGGTAAGGGGATGGGCCGACGGTGTCCAGGCCGGTCGCTGTTGGGCCCGGCCGGCAGGTCACCGGCCGGGCCACCGATCAGGACTCCTGGGTACGACGTCGGGCCAGGAAGAACGCGAACGCGCCCAGCAGGACGAGCGCACTTCCGATGCCCGTCAGGGCCGGGACCGTGCCACCGCCGGTGACCGGCAGGATGGGACCCCTGCCGCCAGGGCTACCGGGTGCGCCAGGCGCTCCGGGGCTACCGGGCGCTCCTTGCGGTCCGGCTTCGCCTTGTGCGCCCGGTGCTCCTTGCGGTCCGGCTTCGCCTTGTGCTCCGGGTGCGCCTTGCGGCCCGGGTGCGCCTTGCGGTCCGGGTGCTCCAGGGCTACCGGGTGCTCCAGGACTGCCAGGTGCGCCAGGCGCTCCGGGTGCGCCGGGGCTACCGGGTGCGCCAGGCGCTCCGGGTGCTCCAGGACTGCCAGGTGCGCCAGGCGCTCCGGGTGCGCCGGGGCTGCCCGGTGCGCCGGGGCTGCCGGGGGCTCCGGGGCTGCCGGGGGCGCCGGGGCTGCCGGGGGCTCCGGGGCTGCCCGGTGCGCCGGGGCTGCCAGGTGCTCCAGGGCTGCCGGGGGCGCCGGGGCTACCGGACGGGCCGGGCGGACCGGACGGGCCGGGTGGCCCGGTGGGGCCGGGTGGTCCGGACGGGCCGGCGCACAGCGGTGCGGTGATGACGTTGGTGTCGAGAGTGACGGCGGCGGTACGCGCCAGCGCGCGGCCCTGGAGGGTCGCGCCGGTGGCCATCGTGATCGCCGCCTGGGCCATGATGGTGCCCACGAAGGTGGTTCCCGTGCCGATCGTCGCCGAGCTGCCGATCTTCCAGAAGACGTTGCAGGCCGAGGCGCCGTTGATCAGGACGACGCTGCTGTTCGACGCCGTCGTCAGCGAGGAGTCGATCTGGAAGATGAACACGGCTGCCGGGTCACCCTGGCCGTTGAGCGTCAACGGCCCGGTGAGTTGCGCGGCCCCGATCCGGTAGACGCCCGCATTGAGCGTGTTGCCACCGAGTTCCGCGGGCAGGTTGGTGAAGGGCGTCCGCCCGGCGGCGTCGTTGAAGGCGATGGTCAGGTCGTTCTGCGCCTGGAGGGCGACCGCGTCGCCGAGGTGGACCTCGCCGCCGATGGTCGCCGTTCCGAAGCCCGCCGCGGTGTTTCCGGGGAATCGTCCGAGGCTCTGCCCCAGAAAGCTCGGGCCGGTGTTCGTCGGCTCGGCTCCGGCGAGGACGGAGAAGTTGCCCGCCGTGCCCAGGTTCACCGGTGCGTCGGCGGCACTGGCCGGCGTCGAGCCGAGCAGCAGGAAGCTGGCCGCGACGGCGGCGGCTGCGGATGCCGCGAGCGCCGCCAGGAGCCCTCGGCGAAGACGATGATGATGGGGCTTTGCTGTCACAGAACACCCTCCGTGGGTTCTTACTTCGCAGGAGGGCTCGGTGAAGCCAAGACCTGCGTCAGACGGCCTGGATGGCACTGACAAAGTGCGGTGACCACCACATCACGTCCGGGCCGTCGATACCCGCAAAACGGGATAATAGGTGCATTGGATGCGCAATACGTATTCACCTTCACATTGCTCTGAATCGCACGAGTGATCGACTGACCACCCTCGCTCAGAGCTGGTGTGCCGCCTCGGGCCTGATCGCCCGGCCGTGCACACAGGGCGCGGACGGGCTGTTGCTGGTGGCCGGGAAACGGAATCGGCGCAGTTCCTCGATCACGAACCCTTCGGCGCTGATGGCCGCGACGGTGTCGCGGTTGGTGTGGCAGCCGCCGAACAGCTTCGGCCACAGTGTCGCGTCGAGCAGTCGCTGGGCGCGGTGCAGACCGCTGTGCCTCTCGGCGGCGACGTGCTCGAAGAAGCGCAACTGGCCGCCGGGACGCAGCACCCGGCTGACCTCCGCGAGCGCGCCCGCCTGATCCGGCACTGTGCACAACACCAACGCGACGACCGCCGCGTCGAACTCGCCGTCACCTGCGGGCAGACCCTCCGCCAGACCGTCGACGACCGTGACCGGTACCGGCGCGTTCGGTGCCGCCCGCTCGGCGGCGGCGCGCAGACGACGTTCTGGCTCGACCGCGACGACCTCGGTCACCCCGGGCGGATAGTGGGCGAACATCCTGCCGTTGCCCGCACCGATCTCGATCACCCGGCCGGCGAGGTCGGCGACCAGGTCCCGTCGGAACTCCGCCGTGCCGGCCCGGTCCATGGCGACGCTGAGCCGTTCGTACACCCGGGCGAACACCGGGTGGGACACCACGGCCATGCCGACCTCCAGAAGACGGGGATCCTCGTTGACCTGTTCTCGAGCGATTGTGCTGCATCGGCGCACGGTTTCCGTCTTACTGATGTGGCAGCGACTCATCCCACGCAGACAGGACGTGGTTCGACCATGAAGATCGTCGTCATCGGTGGCAGTGGCCTCATCGGCTCCAAGCTCGTGGACAATCTCGGCGCCCGGGGGCACGAGGCGGTGCCCGCCTCTCCGAAGACCGGCGTCAACACACTGACCGGCGACGGGGTCGCCGAGGCGCTCGCCGGTGCGGACGTCGTCGTCGACGTGTCGAACTCGCCGTCGTTCGAGGACACCGCCGTGCTGGAGTTCTTCGAGACGTCCACCCGGACGCTTCTTGCCGCCGCGTCGGACGCCGGGGTGGGCCACTACGCGGCGCTCTCGATCGTCGGCTGCGACCGGATCCCGGACAGCGGCTACATGCGGGCGAAGGTCGCCCAGGAGAAGCTCATCGTCGCGGCCGGCATCCCGTACTCCGTGGTGCACGCCACGCAGTTCTTCGAGTTCGTCCAGGGGATCATCGACGCCGCCACGGACGGCGACACCGTGCACCTCGCGCCGGTGCTCATCCAGCCGATGGCGGCGGACGACGTCGCGGCCGAGGTCGCCGACGTCGTGGTCGGTACGCCCACCAACGCGGTGGTCGAGATCGCTGGCCCGGAGCAGTTCCGCCTCGACGAACTGGGCCGTACCATCCTCGCCTCCCAGCATGATCCCCGGTCGGTGGTGGCCGACCCGGGCGCCCGGTATTTCGGCGCCACACTTGGCGAACGCTCGCTCGTCCCGGCCGACGGCGCTCGTCTCGCCACCACGCGTCTCGACGACTGGCGTGCGCGGGCGGCCCGCGCCACGTGACCCTGCGCGGGCGGCCCGCGCGAGGTGACCCTGCGCGGGCGGCCCGCGCGAGGTGACCCTGCGCGGGCGGCGCGCGCGAGGTGACCGGGCCGGCTACCCGGGCGCCACGGGTGGGTTCGTCCGCCCACCGAGGCGCTGCACCAACTCCCGTACCGCCTCGGTGAACGCCTCGTCCGCCTCGTCCGGCCAGTGGCCGTGGATGGGTGGGGGAACGCTGTCGCTGGCCGGCGTCACCACGTCGCGGGGATCGCGTTGTCGGCGATCCACGGCGTCTGCCGGGTCGCTGTCCGTGGCCGTCGGGGATGACCGGTGGGCGGAGAAGACCCAGCCGCCGATGGGGTCGGTGTCCCGCCACAGGTTCACCCAGCGCCAACCGACCCGGCGGCCGATGTCGTGCAGCGCCGCATCATCGATGTAGGCGGGGAAGAGTCGCGCGTAGAGGCGACGCAACGGCGACCCGTGGGTGAGCAGGGCGACGCGGCAGCCGACCTCCGGCGGCAACTGGAGCACCGTCGCGGCGAGCAGGACCGAGCCGTGGCTGTGCCCGGTGAGCAGCACCGGGTGGCCGCTCTCGACGAGGTACGTGACGCGCCGGGTCAGCTCCGGTACGGCCCGTTCGGCGTAGCAGGGCGGCGCGAAGGGGTGGGCGGCTCGGGGCCAGAAGGTGCCGAGGTCCCAGAGAACGCCGACGTGCCGCCGGAACGGGATGGTCCGGTAGGCGAAGACACTGCCGACGATCAGGCCGATGATGATCGCGGCGATCAGCCAACTGCCGAACGCGATGCTGAAGGTGACCGCGTCCGCCGGCAACCCGATGTTTCTCTCGACGAGGTCGCTCGGGAACTCTCCCAGCAGGCCGATGGTGGTGTTGGCCGTGGCGAGCCCGGCGAGGCAGCCGAAGAGCACCGCCAGCGACACCAGTTTCTCGGTGAACCGGGCCCGAGCTATCGCGTCCCGGACCTGCCGGAGTCGGGGTCTGACCTGGGCCGGCGGGTTCGGGTAGTCGTGCGCGACGATCGTCTCGGCGGCGCGCCGCCGGCGACGGCGGGAGATCGCGACGACCAGACCGGCGACGACCAGCGTGATCAGCACCGCCCGCAGGAAACCGAAGATCACCCACGTGTACGCGCGGGGCGGGCCGGCGGCGATGCCCGCAGCGGTCGGCACGTCGCGGTCGAGGAAATCCGCCGCCCGAAAGACCAACCCCGCGGAGTACGCCAC
Organism: Micromonospora sp. NPDC049171; assembly: GCF_040648275.1. Taxonomy (NCBI): domain Bacteria; kingdom Bacillati; phylum Actinomycetota; class Actinomycetes; order Micromonosporales; family Micromonosporaceae; genus Micromonospora; species Micromonospora sp. NPDC049171. Next base: position 199,744 of record NZ_JBEZDJ010000014.1, on the reverse strand, counting down.
CGCCACGCTGATCCCGGCCGCCGCGATCGCGAGCGCGCCCAGCCCGAACAGCGGCCTGGCCCCTCGCCGCCGGTTCCCGGGCCGCAGCAGCACCACGCCCAGGGCGGCCAGCAGGGTCGTCTGCGCGACGAACAGCCCGGCCAGGGTCGTGTCGTAGCCGGGCAGCCCGTGGCGTTCGTCCCACGGTCGCGGGCTGGCCAGCACGTAGGCCAGCACGAGGACGGTCAGGACGATGGCGGTGGTCCGCAGCGCGTTGGTGACGCCGTCGAGCCGCCGATCGGCGGCGGCCCGGTCGATCAGCGAGGGAGTGCACAGCGATCCCACGCAGGCGGCCAGGACCACCGCGGTGGCCACCGTCAGGGCGACGCCGGTGGCGGTGGCACCGGTGGCGACTCGGGCCAGCAGCAGGGTGAGGTCCAGCGTCGCGAACGCGGCGGCGACGTGGATCGAGCGCAGTCGGCCGACCAGCGGCTCGGCGTCCCACTGGCCGACCTCGCCGAGCCGATGCCCGGAGACCTGCTCGGGCGCGCGGAACGCCTCGAACGGCCGCCCCGGGCGGTTGCTGATCCGCCAGATCAGGCCGATCGCGGTGGCCGGGACCAGCGCGAGCACCGCCAGTCGGAGCCCGACCGGCCGCCCGCTCAACCAGGACAGCCAGCTGCGCCCGGCGAGGCAGTTCGACGAGTTCAGACACTTCCAGCCGACGAGATCCAGGGCGACGCCGGCGATGGCGAGCACGTAGAGCGCGGTGAGCGTGAGCGCCAGCAGCCGGCACAGCGATCGGACCATCGCCTCGGAACCGGCGTTCGCGGGACGCATCCAGATCGTCACGTTGACGAGCATGAACGGCAGGAGGAAGACCAGCCCCAGGGCGCGGGCCACGGTCCCGGCGGGCAGGTCACCCCAGCGGTACGCCTCCAGCGTCACCCCGTGGGCGCCGACACTGTCCGAACACCGAGGGCGCGGGCGGTAGAAGCCTCCGCTGCGGTCGCCCGCCACCTGCGCGATCTGCCGCAGGTCCAGCACCTCTTCGGCGTTCGCGCCGGAGACTCCGTGCACCCGTAGCTCCACGACGTCGCCGGAGATGTCCGGCCCGCTCAACCGCGCTGACCCATCCGACGTTCCCCCCGCGGCGTCTCGGCAGCCCCATGACACGATCCACCCGAGGCCAGCCCCACCAGCACCGTGGCCGGGGACGCCACCCGGACGGCGGCAGAGCGCGGTCTACCCGAAGCGGACCGCCTCAATCGCGACCGGCCCGGCGTACGCCGGAACGATCGTCGCGGTCCCACGGCGACGCGTCCGGCGTACCTCGAAATGATCGTCGCGGTCGCGCGGCCCCACACTCGTCGCGGTCGTCGCGGTCGTCGCGGTCGTCGCGGTCGTCGCGGTGGCCGCTCGGCGCGGTCGCCGCTTGGTCGCCGCGCACGTGCGCGGGGGATTGATCGGGCCCTGGCGGGGTAGGTGCCGCCATGGTCGCTGCCGGTCGGCACGGAGCGGACCGGCGCGCTCCGCTCGTGGTCCGGCTGTGGGACCGCACGATGGCCACGCTGCGCGAGCGGTTCCGTCGGGTACGGGCGATCGGCGGGCTCGCGGTGCAGGCCGGCCTGGCCGCGGCGCTGGCGTGGTACGTGGCGCACGAGCTGTTGCAGGTGTCGCAACCGGTCTTCGCGCCGATCTCCGCGGTCTCGACTCTCGCCGCGTCCGTCGGCCAACGGCTCCGCCGAACCGTCGAGCTGATCATCGGGGTCACCGTCGGCGTGCTGATCGGCGATCTGCTGCTCCTGGTGATCGGCACCGGGTGGTGGCAACTGGCCCTGATCGTCGTGCTCGCCATCGTCGTCGCGTTGTTCCTCGCGGGCAGTGCGGCGGTGGTGATCCAGGCCGGGGCGACGGCGGTGCTCATCGCCACGCTCAGTCCGTCCGTTCGTGACCTGGAGATCCCTCGGTTCGTGGACGCGCTGGTCGGGGGAGGTCTGGCGCTGCTGGTCACCGCTGTGCTGCTGCCGCTGAACCCGCTGCGGGTGCTCAACCGGGCGGCGCGGCCGGTGTTGGATCTGCTCGTGGCCCAACTCGGCGCGACCGCCGACGCGCTGGCCGCGGGTGACGCCGGTCGGGCCCGTGCCGCCCGCAGCGCGCTGCGGCAGAACAAGGGCCAGTTGCAGGCGTTCGTCGAGGCGACCCAGGGCGCCCGGGAGGCCAGCACCCTGTCGCCGGTGCACTGGCGCGAGCGGCACGGGCCGGTGGGCCGGTACGCGCAGGCGGCAGAGCCGATCGACCGGGCGATGCGCAACAGCGGAACCCTCATCCGGCGATCGGTGACGCTGATCGAGGACGGCGAACCGGTCCCGGAAGCGCTGCCGCAGGCGGTGGCCGATCTCGCCGACGCCGTCCGGTTGCTCAAGCGGCAGTTCGCGGCCGGTGCCGAGCCGAACCGGGCGCGCGAGCAGGCGCTGCGGGCGGTGCGGACGGCCGGTCGTGCCTACCGGGAGGGGGTCGGCTTCTCCGGTGCGGTGGTGGTGGCGCAGGTCCGGACAACCGTCAGCGATCTTCTGGTGGCCACCGGGTTGACCCAGGGGGAGGCGAATCACCTGGTCCGAGGTGCTTTCGGCGGCCTGGAAACGTCCGCGTCCGGCAGCGGGACCGACCGTTTGGCATCGTCCTGAGCCATGACTGTTGCACTCTGAGCCAAAGTGGTGCCATGATGGTGCCATGGAGCTGAGGTCATACGTTGAGAACCTGCGAGACGAGTTCGCCGTGGCGGCGGAGGGCGTCGACCCCGAGGCCCGGGTGCTGGCCGAACGGCTCTTCGCCCAGCTGGAGGCGGCGACCCGGCTCACGTTGCTCGAAGCACTCTCCGACGCCGCCGACGAGATCACCCGTGACCTCGCCCCCGGTTCGGTGCACGTCCGGTTGCGGGGGCGCGAGCCGGACTTCGTGGTGACGCCGGCCAGCCCGCCGGTCGACGAGGTGGGTGCGGGCAGTGGCCCACCGACGCTGTCCGCGCCGGCACCCGCGCCCGACGGCGAGGACGGCGGCACCTCGCGGATCAACCTTCGACTCCCCGACCACCTCAAGGCCAGCGTCGAGGAGGCCGCCGGGCGCGCCGGGCTCTCGGTCAACGCCTGGCTGGTGCGCGCTGTCGCCGGTGCCATCGGCGCCGGTGACCCGGAACGTCGTCCACCCCGTCGGGCGGAGCCGCGCTCCGGCCAGCACGTCACCGGCTGGGCCCGCTAACACTCCGTACCCCCTCGTTTTCTTACGCCGCTGACCAGCGGCGACATTCGCCGACCACCTTTCGGGAGACCACCATGCCTGTTTTCGACACGCCAGAGCCCATCGCCGTCCAGATCGAGCTGCCCGTCGGGGATGTCTGGATCAGCGCGACCGACCGCACCGACACGGTGGTGACGGTGCGACCCCGCGACCCGTCGAGCAGGGCCGACGTGAGCACCGCCGAGCAGACCACCGTCGAGTACGCCGCGGGACAACTGCTGATCAGGGTGTCGAAGAGTTGGCGTCGCTACGGCTTCGGCCCCGGGCCGTCGGTCGACGTCCTGATCGAGCTGCCGGCCGGGTCGCGAGTGCACGCGCAGTCGTCCTGGGCGGCGTTCCGCTGCGAGGGTCGGCTCGGTGCGTGTCACATCAAGACCGGGAGTGGGATCCGGCTCGACGAGACCGGGCCGCTGGACATCGACAGCAGCCACGGCGAGGTCGCGGTGGAGCGGGTCGTGGGCTCGGCCCGGGTGAAGGTCTCGTCCGGCAAGGTGCGCATCGGCGCGGTCGACGGCCCCGCCGAGATCAAGAATTCCTCCGGTGACTGCTGGATCGGCCGCAGTGGCGGCGACGTCCGGGTCAACACCGCGTACGGCGACATCACCCTCGACTCGCCGATGGCCTCGGTGACGGCACGCACCGCCTACGGCAACGTCCGGCTCGGTGAGGTCGTCCGGGGGGCGATCGAGCTGAACACCTCGTACGGGGCCATCGAGGTCGGCATCCGTCGCGGCACCGCGGCCTGGCTCGACGTCAGCTCCAAGCACGGCCGTGTGCACAACGCCCTGGAGACGACCGACGGCCCGGCGCAGACCGACGAGACCGTCGAGATCCGGGCGAACACCGCCTACGGCGACATCATGATCCGCCGCGCCTGATCCATCCCCACCGCGACCGCAAAAGAGGAGACCATGACCAGTTCCACGAAGCCCGCGATCGTCGCCACCGACCTGCGGAAGTCCTACGGCGACAAGGTCGTGCTGGACGGCATCGACCTCATGATCACCGAGGGAACGATCTTCGCGCTGCTCGGCCCCAACGGCGCCGGCAAGACCACCACCGTGCAGATCCTCTCCACCCTGATCAACGCCGATGGCGGCAACGCCCGCGTCTTCGGCCACGACCTGAAACGCGAGCCCGACGCGGTACGCGAACTGATCGGCGTCACCGGCCAGTTCTCCGCCGTCGACAACCTGCTCACCGGCCGGGAGAACCTCAACCTGATGGCCGACCTCTGTCACCTGGACCGCGACGCCGGTCGGCGACGGATCGCCGACCTGCTCGACCAGTTCGACCTGACCGAGGCGGCGGGCAAGCCGGTGTCGACGTACTCGGGCGGGATGCGGCGGCGGCTCGACCTCGCGATGACCCTGGTCGGCGCGCCCCGCGTGATCTTCCTCGACGAGCCGACCACCGGCCTCGACCCGCGCAGCCGCCGGGCCATGTGGCACATCATCCGCGCTCTCGTCGCCGAGGGCGTCACCATCCTGCTCACCACCCAGTACCTGGAGGAGGCCGACCAGCTCGCCGACCGCGTCGCGTTCCTCGACCACGGCCGGCTGATCGCCGAGGGCACCCCGCGCGAACTCAAGCGGCTCATCCCGGGCGGCCACGTGGTGCTGCAGTTCGCCGACCAGGACGGGCTCGACTCGGCGGCCCGGACGTTCGCGGCCGGAACCCGCGACGACGCGGCGCTCACCCTCCAGGTGCCGAGCGACGGCGGAGTCGGGTCGCTGCGCTCGCTGCTCGACCAGCTCGACGAGGCCTCGATCAGCGTGGCCGGGCTCTCCGTGCACACCCCCGATCTCGACGACGTCTTCCTCACCCTCACCGGCCAGCCCGACTCCCGTGCCGGCCGACCCGACCAGGAAAGGGCCACCGCGCGATGAGCACCGTCTCCCTCGCCGTCCGCGACTCGAGCACCATGCTGCGGCGCAACCTCCTGCACATGCGGCGGTACCCGTCGATGACGTTCCTGCTCATCGGCATCCCGATCATCATCCTGCTGCTCTTCGTCTACGTGTTCGGTGGCACGCTCGGCGCCGGCCTCGGCCCGTCCGGCGACCGTTCCCAGTACGCCAACTACGTCACCCCCGGGATCCTGCTCATCACGGTGGTCAGCGCGGCGCAGGGCACCGCCATCTCGGTCGCGATGGACATGACCGAGGGCATCATCGCCCGGTTCCGGACGATGGCGATCTTCCGCCCGTCGGTGCTCACCGGCCACGTGCTGGGCAGCCTGGTCCAGACCCTGCTCAGCCTCGCGGCCGTCACCGTCGTCGCGCTGCTGGTCGGGTTCCGGCCGACGGCCAACCCGGTCGAGTGGCTCGCCGCGATCGGCGTCCTCGCCATGATCACTTTTGCGCTCACCTGGCTGTCCGTCGCCCTCGGCCTGGTCAGCGACAGTGTCGAGACGGCCAGCAACCTGCCCATGCCGCTGATCCTCCTGCCGTTCCTCGGCAGCGGGTTCGTCCCCACCGACTCCATGCCGACGCCGGTGCGGTGGTTCGCCGACTACCAGCCCTTCACGCCCGTCATGGAGACCCTCCGCGGCCTGCTGCTCGGCACCGGGATCGGCGCCAACGGAGTCATCGCGGTCGTCTGGTGCGTCGTCATCAGCGTGCTCAGCTTCTTCTGGGCCAAGGCCCTGTACAACCGCAGTCGGGCCACCTGATCCCGACACCCGCTCGACGTCCCGCCATCGCGACGGACAGCCGGCGGCTCGGCCCACGGGGGGCCGAGCCGCCGGCTGTCCCTGTCGCGCGGTACGGGCCGGCGGGGGCTTGATCGACTCGGCTTTCGTGAAGTCGGCCCGTCTTCGCCCTACGGACCCCCGATTTCAAGGAACGCGAGTGGATCACTCAAACGTCGAATGTTATCGATAACACGGGCCCCTCGCGGGGCCGTGCGGTGCGCCGGTAGCCCCCGGGGGCGCTCGCTCATGAGCCATCGCGGCGACCGGTGGCCGTGCCAGAGGTCCGGCCATGGGAGCGCGGCGGCCCGGTGATGTTATCGCCAACATCATCCCGGCCCGGCGCGTGGCCGCCGGCAGGCGGGCGTCCCGCGGCGGGGGAGGTGCGGCACCCGTCGCCCGGCCCGTCGCGGGTCATTCGGTCGGCGCCCGGCCCGTGCGGCAGCCCTCGTCCCGAGTGCCCGATCGGTCACCCACACCGGATTCACGTGCTTTGTGTCGGTCCGCCATTGACGCGCCCGAGTCGGCCCGGCTTCCCCGTTCCGTTACGGAGCTGTTGCGCCTAGATGTCTTGACGAGGCTGGATGTGAGCGTTAACACTATCCCCGTTAACGGTGGAGGTGAACATGAACCGTGTGGATGGAGCTGACGACCGCTACGTCGTCGGTGTCGACTTCGGCACCCTGTCCGGGCGAGCTCTGGTGGTCCGTGTCGGTGACGGTGCCGAGTTGGGGACCGCGGTGCACGAGTACGGCGACGGCGTCATCAGCACGACGCTTCCGGGAGGCCGAGCGCTGCCCCCGGACTGGGCTCTCCAGAACCCGGACGACTACCGCGAGGTGCTGCGGCAGGCCGTCCCGGCGGCGGTGTCCGCCGCGGGGGTGGACCCCACCAGGGTGGTCGGCATCGGCATCGACTTCACCGCCTGCACCGTGCTGCCGACGCTCGCCGACGGCACCCCACTGTGTGAGACGCCCGAGCTGCGCGACCGACCGCACGCCTGGGTCAAGCTGTGGAAGCACCACGCCGCGCAGCCGCACGCCGACCGGATCAACGCGCTGGCCCACGAGCGGGCAGAGCCGTGGATCGGCCGGTACGGCGGCAAGATCTCCGCCGAGTGGCAGTTCGCCAAGGGCCTGCAGATCCTGGAGGAGGATCCGGAGGTCTACGACCGGGCCGAGCGCTTCGTCGAGGCGGCCGACTGGATCGTCTGGCAGCTCTGCGGCACCGAGACCCGCAACGTGTGCACCGCCGGATACAAGGGCATCCTGCAGGACGGCCACTATCCGTCCGAGGGTTTCCTGACCGCGCTCAACCCCGACTTCGGCGACTTCGTGGCCAAGCTGGACGGTCCGTTGCTGCCGCTCGGTGCCCGGGCCGGCGCGCTCACCGCCGAGGCGGCCGCCTGGACCGGCCTGCCCGAGGGCATCGCGGTGGCCGTCGGCAACGTCGACGCGCACGTCACCGCGGCGTCCGCGCAGGCCGTGCAGCCCGGTCGGCTCGTCGCCATCATGGGCACCTCGACCTGCCACGTCGTCAACGGCGCGGAGGTCGCCGAGGTGGCCGGCATGTGCGGGGTCGTGGACGGCGGCATCAGCCCCGGCGCGTGGGGTTACGAGGCCGGGCAGAGCGGCGTCGGCGACATCTTCGGCTGGTTCGTCAAGCACGCCGCCCCGACCGGCATCGACTCGCACGAACAACTCACCGAGCTGGCCGCGAGCCAGCCCGTCGGCGCGCACGGCCTGATCGCCCTGGACTGGTGGAACGGCAACCGCTCCCTGCTGGTCAACCACGACCTCAGCGGGATGATCGTCGGCATGACCCTGGCCACCCGGCCGCAGGACATCTACCGGGCGCTGCTGGAGTCGACCGCCTTCGGCACCCGGATGATCATCGAGGCGTTCGTCGAGGCCGGTGTCGCCGTCAACGACCTGGTGATCGCCGGTGGCCTCACCAACAACGCCCTGCTGATGCAGATCTACGCCGACGTGACCAGGCGACCGCTGAACATCATCGCCTCGGCGCAGGGGCCGGCGCTCGGGTCGGCGATCCACGCCGCCGTCGCCGCCGGTGAGTTCCCCTCGATCCACGAGGCCTCGCAGGCGATGGGCCGGGTGCACGAGGCCGTCTACCGTCCGGACCCGGAGCGGGCGCGCGCCTACGACGCCCTCTACGCGGAGTACCGGACGCTGCACGACCACTTCGGTCGCGGCGGCAACGACGTCATGCTCCGTCTGCGGGCGATCCGCAACGCGGCGGTCGAGAGCGCCGCGGCCACACCCGAGCCCGCGCTGGAAGTGGTGGCATGACCGCTGTCAGCGAGCTGCGCGAGACGGTCGCCCGCCTGCACTCCGAGCTAACCCGGTACCGCCTGGTGGCCTGGACGGCCGGCAACGTCTCCGCGCGGGTGCCCGGCCGCAACCTCATGGTGATCAAGCCGAGCGGCGTGGGCTACGACGACCTGTCGGCGGCCACGATGGTGGTGTGCGACCTCGACGGTGTCCTCGTCGAGGGAGATTTCGCCCCGTCCAGCGACACCGCCGCCCACGCGTACGTCTACCGGTCCATGCCCGAGGTCGGTGGGGTCGTGCACACGCACAGCTCGTACGCCACCGCCTGGGCCGCGCGGGGGGAGTCGATCCCCTGCTACCTCACCGCGCAGGCCGACGAGTTCGGCGGGGAGATTCCGGTGGGTCCGTTCGCCCTGATCGGCGGCGACGACATCGGCAAGGGCATCGTCGGCACGCTCGCCGGGCACCGCTCACCCGCGGTGCTGATGCGCAACCACGGCGTCTTCACCATCGGCCGGGACGCCCGCGCGGCGGTCAAGGCCGCGGTCATGTGTGAGGACGTGGCTCGCACGGCGCACCTGGCCCGCGCACTCGGGCAGCCGGTGCCGATCGCACAGGCGGACATCGACGCCCTCCACGACCGTTACCAGACCGTCTACGGTCAACAACCAGTCCCACCGGCGGGTTTCTGACCTCTGGCCATACCCGACCCGCCGGTCTGCACCACCCCGAAGTAGCAGCACGCAACACCCGCGTACGCCGCTCCTTGCACATCGGCGGTTGGCGCGGTTCCCCACCACACCGAGCCAAGGAGATTCGATGCGAAAGATGCGAATGCACTCCGCTCCGTGGCGCGCTGCCACGGTCCTCGCCAGTGTGCTGCTCGTCGGCAGCATGGCGGCCTGCGGCAACAGCGACACCGGCAGCGGCGGCGGCACCAAGGACGACGGCAAGATCACGATGGGCTTCTCGCAGGTTGGCGCGGAGAGCGGCTGGCGTACCGCGAACACCGTCTCGATCAAGGAGGCCGCCACCGCGGCCGGGATCGAGCTGAAGTTCGACGACGCGCAGCAGAAGCAGGAAAACCAGATCAAGGCGATCCGCAACTACATCCAGCAGAAGGTCGACGTGATCGCCTTCTCGCCGGTCGTCGAGTCCGGGTGGGACACCGTGCTCAAGGAGGCCAAGGACGCCAAGATCCCGGTCATCCTGACCGACCGCTCGGTCGACTCGGCCGACAAGTCGCTGTACAAGACCTTCCTCGGCTCGGACTTCGTCAAGGAGGGCAAGCTCGCCGGTGAGTGGCTGGTCGAGCAGAAGAAGACCGCCTCGGGTCCGGTGAACATCGTCGAGCTGCAGGGCAGCACGGGCGCCGCGCCGGCGAACGACCGTAAGAAGGGCTTCGGTGAGGCGATCGCCGCCAACCCGAACCTGAAGGTCATCGCCTCCCAGTCGGGTGACTTCACCCGGGCCGGTGGCAAGCAGGTCATGGAGCAGTTCCTCAAGGCCAACAAGAAGATCGACGTGCTGTTCGCGCACAACGACGACATGGGCCTGGGTGCGCTCGAGGCGATCACCGCCGCTGGCAAGGTGCCGGGCAAGGACATCACCATCATCACGGTCGACGCCGTCAAGGATGGTATGCAGGCCCTCGCCGACGGGAAGTTCAACTTCATCGCGGAGTGCAGCCCGCTGCTCGGCCCACAGCTGATGGACCTGGCCAAGAAGGTCAAGGCCGGCGAGGAGGTGCCTGCTCGGATCGAGACCGAGGAGACCACCTTCACCCAGGCGCAGGCCAAGGAAGCTCTGCCCAACCGTAAGTACTGATCGACGACGGGGTCGCCGCGCTCGCGTGGCGGCCCCGCCGCGTCGCTCTCATACCCGCAACGGACCGGGCTCGGCCCGCGAACACCCCCGTACGACGCCCGCCCGAGCGACCCCCAGGGGCGACCGGGCGGGCGCTGCGGGCGCGTAGCGGCCCTTCCGTGTCGACAACCCAGAAGAGGTCTGATGGGATGACGGATAGCCGTCCGGTCCTGACGATGACCGGGATCAGCAAGTCCTTCCCCGGGGTGCGCGCACTCCACAACGTCAACTTCCAGCTCCTTCCCGGCGAGGTGCACGCCCTGATGGGCGAGAACGGCGCCGGCAAGTCGACCCTCATCAAGGTGCTGACCGGTGTCTACGACACCGACGAGGGCACGATCACTCTGGACGGGGAGCCGGTGTCCTTCACCGGCCCGATGCAGGCGAACGCCGCCGGGGTCAGCACCGTGTTCCAGGAGGTCAACCTCTGCACCAACCTCTCGGTGGCGGAGAACATCTTCATCGGCCGCGAGCCCCGGCGCCTCGGCGCCGTCCGCTGGGGTGAGGTTCGCCGCCGCGCCCGCGCCCTGCTCACCCGCCTCGACCTCGACCTCGACGTCAGCGCGCCGCTCGGCTCGTATTCTCTGGCGATCCAGCAGATGGTCGCCATCGCCCGCGCCATCGACATCAAGGCCCGGGTGCTGATCCTGGACGAGCCGACGTCCAGCCTCGACGCCGGCGAGGTGGCGCAGTTGTTCCGCATCATGCGGCAACTGCGCGACGAGGGCATCGCGATCCTGTTCGTGACCCACTTCCTCGACCAGGTCTACGAGATCGCGGACCGCATCACCGTGCTGCGCAACGGTGGGCTCGTCGGCGAGTACCTGACCCCCGAGCTGCCCCAGCTCTCCCTCGTGGAGAAGATGATCGGCAAGGAACTCGACATCCTCGAGGGCATTGAGGAACACTCCCGTCGCGACCTGGCCAAGCTGGAGGAGGGCACCCCGCTGGTGGCGGTGTCGGACTTCGGCCGGGCGGGGGCGGTCCAGCCGTTCAGCCTCACCATCCACGCCGGCGAGGTGGTGGGCCTGGCCGGCCTGCTGGGCTCGGGGCGTACCGAGGTCGCGCGGTTGTTGTTCGGTGCCGACCGGACCGACGGCGGCCAGGTCACGGTCGACGGCACGGCGAGCAGCCTGCGGACCCCCGCGCAGGCCATCGACCACGGCGTCGGCTTCTGTTCGGAGAACCGCCGCGCGGAGGGCATCGTCGCCGACCTGTCGGTCCGGGAGAACATCATCCTCGCCATGCAGGCGGCCCGCGGCTGGCTGCGGCCCATCCCGCGTCGTCGTCAGGACGAGCTCGTCGACAAGTACATCAAGGCACTCAACATCCGGCCCGCGGACCCGGAGGTGCCGGTCCGCAACCTCTCCGGTGGCAACCAGCAGAAGGTGCTCCTGGCCCGGTGGCTGATCACCGAGCCACGGCTGTTGATCCTCGATGAGCCGACCCGGGGCATCGACATCGGCGCGAAGACCGAGATCCAGAAGCTGGTGACGCAGCTGTCCGACGGTGGCATGGCGGTGCTGTTCATCTCCGCCGAGTTGGAGGAGGTGCTGCGCCTCAGCCACAAGGTGGCAGTCATGCGGGACCGCCAGATGGTCGCGCAGCTCCCCAACGACGACAGTCTCAACGCCGACCGCATCATGCAGACCATCGCGAGTGGATCCCACCGCGAGGAGGCAGACCGATGAGCGACACCGTGAGCCGCTACCGGACGATCACCGGTCACCGGCTGTTCTGGCCCGCCGCCGTGCTGGTCGTCATGCTCGCCGCGAACACGATCTACCGGCCCGGGTTCCTGTCCATCGAGCTCAAGGACGGGCACCTGTACGGCACGCCGATCGACATCCTGCGGCTGAGCGCACCGTTGATCCTCGTCGCGCTGGGCATGACCCTGGTGATCTCGACCGGCGGCATCGACCTGTCGGTCGGCTCGCTCTGCGCGATCAGCGGCGCGATCGCCTGCATGTACATCAGCAAGCAGCCCGACCAGAACAACCTCGGCGTGGTGCTGACCGCCCTCGCGATGGCGTTCGGGGTCGCGCTCGTGCTCGGCGCCTGGAACGGGGTGCTGGTGGCCGTGATCGGCATCCAACCGATCATCGCCACCCTGATCCTGATGGTGGCCGGCCGGGGTCTCGCCCAGCTGATCACCGAGGGTCAGATCATCACCATCAACTCCGAGCCGTACCGGGCGATCGGCCTGGGCCACGCGCTGACCCTGCCGCTGGCCATCTTCATCGCCCTCGCCGCGGCCCTGCTCGTCGCCGCGTTCACCAGGCGCACCGCGCTCGGCATGATCATCGAGTCGGTGGGCGGCAACGCCGTGGCCAGCCGGTTGTCCGGCATCCGGTCCGCCCGGGTCATCTTCCTGGTGTACGTGATCAGCGCCGCGTGCGCCGCCGTCGCCGGCTTCATGATGACGGCCAACGTCTCCAGCGCCGACGGCAACGCCGCCGGTCTCTGGGTGGAGTTGGACGCGATCCTCGCGGTCGTCATCGGCGGTACGTCCCTCGCCGGCGGCCGGTTCTTCCTCAGCGGCACGATCATCGGGGCACTGATCATCCAGACCCTGACCACCACGGTGTACGCCATGGACATCTCGCCGCAGACGTCGCTGCTGTTCAAAGCGGTTGTCGTCATCGCCGTCTGCCTCATCCAGGCACCGGCCTTCCGGGCCCGGTTCGCCCGCCGCAGGCGCAGTGTTCCGCCGTCCGCCCCCATCGCCGACAAGCCGAAGGAGCAGGTGCCGGCATGACCACTGGAACGCTTACCGCCGGTCGTAACCGGTTCCGGCTGCCGAGGAAGCAGATACCGGTCCTGGCGACGCTCGCCCTGCTGCTGGTCATGTACGCCATCGGGGTGTCGCAGTACACGGCGTTCTCCAACGTGCAGGTCATCTTCAACGTCTTCATCGACAACGGCTTCCTGCTCGTCGTCGCGGTGGGCATGACCTTCGTGATCCTCACCGGTGGCATCGACCTGTCGGTCGGATCGGTCGTCGCCATGACGGCGATGGTGTCGGCCGCGCTGCTACAGGACGGCATGCCGGCGGCACTGGTGCTCGTCATCGCCCTGCTCATCGGCCCGACGCTCGGTCTGCTGATGGGTTGCGCCATCCACTTCTTCGAGATCCAGCCGTTCATCGTCACGCTCGCCGGGATGTTCTTCGCCCGGGGCATGTGCACGTTCATCTCCGGTGCGTCGATCCCGATCACCGACGGGTTCTGGACCTCGATGTCGCAGGAGCGGATCGGTAACCCGCAGGGCAACTTCGTGTCGATCAGCGTGCTGATCGCCTTCGTCGTGGTCGCCGTCGCCGCGTACACGCTGGCCTACACCCGGTTGGGACGCAATGTGTACGCCATCGGCGGCAACCCCCAGTCGGCCCTGCTGATGGGCCTGCCGGTGGGGCGGACCCGGATCGCCGTCTACACCATCAGTGGTCTGTGCTCCGCGATCGGTGGGATCCTGCTGTCGTTCTACACCCTCTCCGGTGCGCCACTGATCGCCGTCGGCATGGAGCTGGACGTCATCGCCGCCGTCGTCATCGGGGGCACCGTGCTCACCGGGGGTGCGGGTTACGTCTTCGGAACGGTGCTGGGCGTACTGGTCCTGGGCGTGATCCAGACCCTCATCACCTTCGATGGGAGCCTCAACTCCTGGTGGACCAAGATCGTGATCGGCGGCCTGCTGTTCGCGTTCATCCTCCTCCAGCGCCTCATCGGAATCCGTTACAAGTGACCGCCCCTCTCGCGGAAGGCAACCCCATGGCACCACACACCGAACCCGAGATCTGGTTCCTCACCGGCAGCCAAGGCATGTACGGCGAGGAGACGCTCCGCCAGGTGGCCGAGCAGTCTCGCCAGATCGCGGCCGCGCTCGACGACTCGCCGCAGATTCCCGCCCGCGTGGTCTGGAAGCCCGTCCTGACCAACAGCGGTGAGATCCTGCAGGTCTGCCGGGACGCCGCCGCCCAGGGTGCCGTCGGGGTCATCGCCTGGATGCACACGTTCTCGCCGGCCAAGATGTGGATCTCCGGTCTGGACGCGTTGCAGACGCCGCTGCTGCACCTGCACACCCAGGCCAACGTTCTGCTGCCGTGGAACGACATCGACATGGACTTCATGAACCTGAACCAGGCCGCCCACGGCGACCGGGAGTTCGGGTACATCCAGACGCGTCTCGGTGTGGCCCGCAAGACGGTGGCCGGGCACGTCAGCGACCCGCGGGTGGCCAATCGGATCGGGGCGTGGGCCCGCGCAGCGCTGGGCTGGTCGGCGATGCGGTCGCTGCGGCTGGCCCGCTTCGGTGACAACATGCGCGACGTCGCGGTGACCGAGGGCGACAAGGTCGAGGCCGAGCTGCGGTTCGGGGTCTCGGTCAACACCTACGGCGTCAACGACCTGGTCGAGGTGGTCGGCGAGGTCACCGACGCGCAGGTGGACGACCTGGTCAAGGAGTACGAGGACACCTACCGCATCGTCGGCGCACTGCTGCCCGGCGGGGAACAGCACGACTCGCTGCGGTACGCCGCGCGCGTGGAGTTGGGCATGCGTGCCTTCCTGGACGCGGGTGGGTTCCGGGCCTTCACGACGAACTTCGAGGACCTCGGGGGGCTGCGTCAGCTGCCGGGCATCGCCGTGCAGCGGCTGATGGCAGACGGTTACGGCTTCGGCGGCGAGGGCGACTGGAAGACCTCGGTCCTGGTCCGCACCCTCAAGGCGATGTCGGTGGGCGTGAGCGGCGGCACGTCGTTCATGGAGGACTACACCTACGACCTCACCCCGGGCAACGAGCTGGTGCTCGGCGCCCACATGCTGGAGGTCTGTCCGACCATCGCCTCCGACGTGCCCAACGTGGAGATCCACCCGCTGAGCATCGGTGGCCGGGAGGACCCGGTCCGGCTGGTGTTCGACGCCGCACCCGGTCCGGCCGTGGTGCTCGGGCTGTCCGACATGGGGGAGCGCTTCCGGCTGGTGGCCAACGAGATCGACGTGGTGGCCCCGCCGCAGCCGCTGCGCCGGTTGCCGGTCGCCCGTGCCGTCTGGCGTCCGCGCCCCGACCTGCCGGTCTCGGCCGAGGCGTGGATCACCGCGGGCGCCCCGCACCACACCGTGCTGTCGCAGGCGGTGGGCGTGGAGGAGCTGCACGACCTGGCGGAGATGAGCCGCACCGAGCTGGTCGTCATCGACGCCGACACGGAGCCCCGCCGCTTCGCCGACGAGCTGCGCTGGAACCAGGCCTACTACCGGCTGGCCCGCGGCTTCTGACCCGCGCGGTCGGAGAACGGGTGGTCCATCCCTGCCTGCGGGCGGGGGTGGGCCACCCGTTCGCGTGTGTGCCAGCAGGCCCGCGAGGCGGTCGTGTTACGCCTTGACTAACAGCATGTTATCGCTCACAGTCTATAGCCAAGATGGTCGATGTCGTGGCTGGCCCGGTCGCGCGCGTGTCCTACCCCGCGGTTTCGGCACCTCGTCACCGCGACGGTCGGGCGACCGGTGTTAGCGATCACATGGCCGGGCCTGGTCAGCTCGGTGCCCCGCCCGGTGCCGCGGACGCCGGCCCAGACCGCACGGTTCGCGTCAGCAGAGGAGGATCATGCTTTCCATCGGTCGGGTTCCCCGGGGTGCGCCACGGCGGCGCGGGTGGCTGTCGAGACTCGCCGTCGCCGCGATGGTGCTGGTGGTCGGTGGCGCGGCCGCAGCGGTGGCCGCGGCGCCCGCGTCGGCGGCAACTGTCGACACCAGCGCCTGGTACGTGTTGGTGAACCGCAACAGCGGCAAGGCAGTGGACGTGTACAACATGGCCACGAACGACGGCGCGCGGATCACCCAGTGGACGCGCAACAACGGCAACCAGCAGCAGTGGCAGTTCGTCGACTCCGGCGGCGGCTACTACCGGCTCAAGTCGAGGTTGTCGGGCAAGGTGCTGGACGTCTCCGGCCGCTCCACGGCCGACGGCGGGCCGATCGTGCAGTGGTCCGACAACAACGGCACCAACCAGCAGTTCCGGTTGGCCGACTCGGACGGCGGGTACGTCCGGCTGATCAACCGCAACAGCAACAAGGTGATGGAGGTGCAGGGCGCCTCGACCGCCGACGGTGGCAACATCGTGCAGTACGCCGACTGGAACGGCACCAACCAGCAGTGGCAGCTCGTCCGCGTCGACGGCGGGGGCGACCCCACCACGCCACCGCCCACCACCACGCCGCCCCCGTCGAACGGCACGTACTCGAACCCGGTGGTCTGGCAGGACTTCGCCGACGTCGACATCATCCGCGTGGACAACGCCTACTACATGTCGGCGTCCACCATGCACTACTCTCCGGGCGCTCCGGTGTTGCGCTCGTACGACCTGGTCAACTGGGAGTTCGCCGGTCACTCGGTGCCCAAGCTCGACTTCGGCTCGAAGTACGACATGAGCGGCGGCAGCAACGCCTACGTCGACGGGATCTGGGCGTCGACGTTGAACTACCGGCCGAGCAACAAGACGTACTACTGGGCCGGGTGCATCGACTTCGCGCAGACGCACATCTACACCGCGTCCGCCGTCGACAGCACGTGGACCAAGCACACCACCATCCCCAACTGCTACTACGACGCCGGCCTGCTGTTCGACGACAACGACACCCCGTACATCGCGTACGGCAACGGCACGATCAGCGTGGCGCAGCTGTCCGCGGACGGGAAGTCCCAGGTCCGCGCCCAGCAGGTGTACCAGACGCCGTCGAGCATCGGCACGCTGGAGGGCGCCCGGTTCTACAAGCGCAACGGCGCCTACTACATCTGGCTCACCCGCCCGGCCAACGGCCAGTACGTGCTGAAGTCGACGAACGGCCCGTTCGGCCCGTACGAGCAGCGTCAGGTGCTGCTCAACCTGCCCGGCCCGATCTCCGGTGGCGGCGTGCCGCACCAGGGTGGGCTGGTGCAGACCCAGAACGGCGACTGGTACTACATGTCGTTCGTCGACGCGTACCCCGGTGGTCGGATGCCGGCCATGGCGCCGATCACCTGGACCGGCGACGGCTGGCCCGTGCTGCAGACGGTCAACGGCACGTGGGGCTCCACGTACCCGAAGCCGAACCTGCCCGCGCCGCCACGAGCCGTCAAGCCGCTCACCGGCACCGACACGTTCGCCGGCACCACCCTCGGCCCGCAGTGGGAGTGGAACCACAACCCCGACAACAGCAAGTGGTCGGTCAACAACGGGCTGAACCTGCAGACCGCCACCGTCACCGGCGACCTGTACAAGGCGCGTAACACGCTGACCCACCGGATCCAGGGCCCCACCTCGACGGCCACCATCGAGTTGGACTACTCCACGATGCGCGACGGTGACCGCACCGGCCTGGCGGTGCTGCGCAACTCGTCGGCCTGGATCGGAGTCCGGCGGGACAACGGGTCGACCCGTCTGGTCATGCAGAACGGCCTGACGATGGACGGCAGCTGGAACACCACGAGCACCGGCAGTGAGGTGGCGAGCACCGCCGTCTCCGGTGGCCGGATCTGGTTGCGCGCCAACGCCGACATCAGACCGGGGTCCGGCCGGCAGGCGCGCTTCTCGTACAGCACGGACGGGGTCAACTTCACCTCGTTCGGCAACGCCCTGACGCTGGCGAACAACTGGCAGTTCTTCATGGGCTACCGGTTCGCCATCTTCAACCACGCGACGTCGGCACTCGGCGGCGCGGTCACGGTCCGCAGGTTCGACCTGACGACACCGTGACACCAGTCACACGACTGTCGGTTTGACCGGTGGCGCCGACGAGCGTTTGCCCGACTGGCACGTGCGGTCGGCGCCACCACCCGGTGCCCGGCCGGCCTGCTCCACGCTCTCTGAAGGAGCGTGGAGCAGGTTGGCGTGCCACCGCAGCCCGCAACCGCGAGCCGGCTGCCCGCGTACGCCGGGTGGGAAAAGCCTTGTGCGGCTTCGATGCGTAGCACATCCGGGCACAGCCGTCCCGTAATCGAAGCGGATGCTGGCGTAGACTGACGGCGATTCAGCGCTGGTCACCTGGGATTCAGCACCGGCGTGGTGGCTGAGCGAGGGGGATTGGGCCGGGCCGCTCCAGTCGACGTCGACCGGGCCGCGGGCCCGAGACTTAGCGGGGAGAGTGAAATGGCCGTCCACGGTCCCGCGATGACAGATGTCGCTCGTCTGGCCGGTGTCTCCCATCAGACGGTGTCGCGGGTGCTCAACGGGCACCCCAACGTTCGTGAGCAGACCCGGCTCCGGGTGCGGGCGGCGATCGCCGAGCTCGGCTACCGCCCGAACGGCGCGGCTCGTGCCCTGGTGACCGGCAGATCCCAGGTCATCGGTGTGGTCGCACAGAACACGACCCTCTACGGTCCGGCGTCGCTGTTGGCCGCCCTGGAGCAGACCGCCGCCGAGGAGGGTTTCGCGGTCAGCGTCGGCAGCGTGCGAAACCTGGACCACCGCTCCATCTCGGCAGCCGTCGAGCGGCACCTGTCGCACCGGGTCGCCGGCATCGTGGTGATCGCGCCGGTGGAGTCGGCGGGTGAGGCGCTGGAGCGTCTTCCCCAGGACGTCCCGCTGGTCACCGTCGACGGCGACCCGAGCCGACCGGTGCCGTTGGTGACAGTCGACCAGGTGGCGGGTGCCCGGGCGGCGACCCGACATCTGCTCGACGCGGGGCACCGCACGGTCTGGCACGTCTCCGGGCCGTTCGACTGGTTCGACAGCGTCGGCCGGATCGACGGCTGGCGGGACGCCCTGCTCGCGGCCGGTGTGGACCCGCCGCCGCTGATGCCGGGGGACTGGTCCGCCGCGTCGGGTTACCGGTGCGGGCAGATGCTGGCGAGGATGCCGGAGGTCACCGCCGTCTTCACCGCCAACGACCACCTCGCCCTGGGCGTGCTGCGGGCGTTGCACGAGTTCGGCCGGCGGGTGCCGGACGACATCAGCGTGGTCGGCTTCGACGACGTGCCGGAGGCGGCGTACTTCATTCCGCCGCTGACCACCGTCCGCCCGGACTTCGACGCGGTGGCGCGGGCGAGCCTGCAGATGCTGCTGGCCCAGATCGAGACGGGCACCGGCGGGGCGATGCGGCAGACCATCGCCCCGGCCCTGGTCGCCCGCGAGAGCGTCGCCCCACCGCGGCGCTGACGTCGGCCCCAGCCGGAGGGTCTCGGCGTCGACGGCACCGCGCCGCCCTGCTGGCTCGTCACCGTCGGTAAGACGCCGCTCAATCGAAGCCTGGCTTTTTTCATCGACCGGGGACAATGCAACTGGCCGGGAGGTATTGAACCTCGTGAAATGTGGCCGTAACATGATGGACGTCTCTGTTAACGCTAACAAGAATCGGCGTCCAGCTATCGTCCCACCTCTGATCGTAGTCACCGGCGGGCGCCACCGACAAGGAGGCTCGATGAACCGCATCACCCGAGGTCGACGCTGGGGGAGCGTGCTGGCGGCCGGAGTGCTCGTCGCCGGTGCTCTGGTCGGCCTCCGCGCCCCGGCGGCGCAGGCACTGGACAACGGGGTGGCGCGCACTCCCCCCATGGGTTGGAATTCGTGGAACTCGTTCGGCTGCAACATCAACGAGGCGCTGATCCGGCAGACGGCGGACGCGATCGTCAGCAGCGGTATGCGGGACCTGGGCTACAACTACGTCGTCGTCGACGACTGCTGGTTCAACCCCAACCGGGACAGCTCCGGCAACATCCAGGGCGACCCCACCCGTTTCCCCAGCGGGATGAAGGCGCTCGGCGACTACCTGCACGCCCGGGACCTGAAGTTCGGCATCTATCAGGTGCCGGTCGACAAGACCTGCGCGCAGTACTTCAACTCCTACCCCGGCGCCACCGGCAGCCGCGGCCACGAGGTGCAGGACGCCCGCCAGTTCGCCGCCTGGGGCGTCGACTTCCTCAAGTACGACTGGTGCTCGCCGGAGGGCAGCATCAACGACCAGGTGGCCACCTTCGCCAAGATGCGTGACGCGCTGGCCGCCACCGGCCGGCCGATCGTCTACAGCATCAACCCGAACAGCATCCACGCCAAGACCGGCCCGCAGCGCAACTGGGGCGACGTGGCCAACATGTGGCGTACCACCGAGGACATCACCAACGCCTGGGACACCGGTCAGACCAACGGCTACCCGATGGGCATCCAGAACATCATCAACGTGACGGTTCCGTTGGCGTCCTACGCGCGGCCGGGTGGGTTCAACGACCCGGACATGATGGAGGTCGGTCGCGGCGGCATGAACGACACGGAGATGCGCAGCCACTTCGCCATGTGGGCGATCATGGCGTCTCCGCTGATCGCCGGCAACGACGTCCGGAACATGAACGCCGCGACGCAGACCATCCTCAAGAACGCCAACCTGATCGCGATCAACCAGGACTCGCTCGGGTTGCAGGGGACGCAGGTGTCGTTCGACGGCACCCGCCGGGTGCTGGCCAAGCGGCTCGCCAACGGTGACGTCGCCGTCGCCCTGCTCAACCAGGGTGGCTCGACGACGACGATCTCGACCACGGCCGCCGCCGTCGGCAAGTCCGGGAGCTCGTTCACCCTGGTCGAGGCGTGGTCCGGTGCCACCACCTCCTCCAGCGGGGCCATCAGCGCCAGCGTTCCGGCGCACGGCACGGTGGTGTACCGGGTCAGCGGTGGGGGGACGACTCCTCCGACGACGACCCCGCCGCCGACGAGCCCGCCGCCGGGCACGTCGAGCGCGCTCGCCAGTGCCGCCTCCGGCCGCTGCCTGGACGTTCCGAACAGCAACACCGCCAACGGCACCCAGCCGGTGAT
The DNA here is from genome assembly GCF_040648275.1 of Micromonospora sp. NPDC049171. NCBI lineage: Bacteria > Bacillati > Actinomycetota > Actinomycetes > Micromonosporales > Micromonosporaceae > Micromonospora > Micromonospora sp. NPDC049171. The sequence continues at coordinate 178,846 of NZ_JBEZDJ010000014.1, read as the reverse complement.
CTGGGACTGCAACGGCGCCGCCAACCAGCGCTGGACCGTCAACGGTCAGACCCTGCAGTCGCTCGGCAAGTGCCTGGACGCGCCCACGGGCGCCGCGGCCGGCGCCAAGGCGCAGATCTGGGACTGCAACGGCGGAGCCAACCAGCGGTGGACCATCAACGCCAACGGCACGATCAGCGGCGCCCAGTCCGGGCTCTGCCTCGACGTCAACGGCAACGGCACCGCCAACGGCACCACGGTGATCCTCTGGAACTGCACCGGGGCGGCCAACCAGCGGTGGACGCAGCGATAGCCGACCGGGTCCGTCGACCGACCAGGTCGCGGCAGCCCACCTGATCCGACCGCACTCCAGGTGCCCGCGGACGACACCCGTCGTCCGCGGGCACCGTCGCGTCCGCCGGCCGTCTGGACGGTGGCTCGGTGCGGTCGACGGGCCCTGCCTGACGGCCGTCCGCTCCGGTGCCGGTCACCGCCGTGCGCCCAGGTCGGGGCCCCTCCGGGCGCTGGCCTCGCCGCCGGGGACGCCTCCGTTACGAGACCGTGACACCGGTATTTCGGATCTGGTGTTGACGTGTCGTATGTGAGCGCTAACACTACCCCGAAAGGTGACAGTTTTGGCCCCGGCACTCGACGGGGGAGTCCAGAGAGGAGAGGCCCGTGGGCAGGAGATTCCTGGTTGCTCTCGGCGGCGCGATGCTGACGCTGAGTATGGCGGCGTGCAGTGGCGGGGGTGCCGGCAGTGGTGACGACAAGAGCGACGCCAAGCCTGGCGACCTGACCATCGGTGTGTCGATGCCGACCCAGACCTCGGAGCGGTGGATCGCCGACGGCAACGCGGTGAAGTCCAAGCTTGAGGCGAAGGGCTACAAGGTCGACCTCCAGTACGCTGGCGACGACATCCCCACCCAGTCGCAGCAGGTCGACCAGATGATTACCCAGGGTGCTGACGTCCTGGTCATCGCGGCGATCGACGGCACGGCGCTCAGCAGCCAGCTGCAGGCCGCCGCGTCCGCGAAGATTCCGGTCATCTCCTACGACCGGCTGATCCGCGGCAGCAAGGACGTCGACTTCTACGTCAGCTTCGACAACTACAAGGTCGGCGTCGCCCAGGGCACCGCGCTGCTCGTCGGGCTCGGCCTGCTCAACAAGGACGGCTCGAAGGGCACCGCCAAGGGGCCGCTGAACGTCGAGCTCTTCGCGGGGTCGCTGGACGACAACAACACGCAGTTCTTCTTCAGCGGGGCGATGGACACGCTCAAGCCGTTCGTCGATGACGGCACGCTTGTCGTCAAGTCCAAGCAGACCACGCCCGAGCAGGTCGCCACCCTGCGGTGGCAGCAGGAGACCGCGCAGAAGCGCATGGAGAACCTGCTCACCTCCAGCTACAACGACGGCTCGAAGGTCGACGGTGTGCTGTCGCCGTACGACGGCATCTCCCGGGGCATCATCACCGCCCTGCAGAACGCCGGCTACGGCACCGGGGCGAAGAAGCTCCCGGTGGTGACCGGCCAGGACGCCGAGATCGCCTCGATCAAGCTGATCAACGACGGCGTGCAGAGCTCCACGGTCTTCAAGGACACCCGCCTGCTGGCCGACCAGGCCGTGAACGCCGCCGAGGCGTTCCTGCAGAAGAAGGAGCCGCAGGCCAACGACACCAAGACGTACAACAACGGTGTCAAGGTCGTCCCGTCGTACCTGCTCCCGATCGTCACGGTCTACAAGGACGACATCAAGACCGCGCTGATCGACTCCGGCTACTGGACGGCGGAAGAGGTCGCCGCCGGTCAGGCCAAGAAGTAAGCCAATCGTCGGGCCCGGCGGTCGCCGCCGGGCCCGACGTCTGGGCGTACCCGTCCAGACCTGACGGAGGACAGTGACCATGGACGACACCATCCTCGAGATGCGTCGCATCACGAAGACCTTCCCCGGCGTGACCGCGCTGGAGGACGTCACCCTCGCAGTACGCCGTGGTGAGATCCACGCCATCTGCGGTGAGAACGGCGCCGGCAAGTCCACCCTGATGAAGGTGCTGTCCGGCGTCTACCCGTCCGGCTCGTACGACGGCGAGATCTTCTTCGACGGCAAGCCGATGCAGTTCCGTGGCATCCGCGACAGCGAGGCCAACGGCATCGTCATCATCCACCAGGAGCTTGCCCTGGTGCCGTACCTGTCGATCGCGGAGAACATCTTCCTCGGCAGCGAGCGGCGCAACCGCCTCGGGCTCATCGACTGGAACCTGGCCAACGCCGACGCCGCCAAGCTGCTGGCGTCGGTCGGGCTGCACGAGAACCCGGTCACCCCGGTCATCCAGCTCGGCGTCGGCAAGCAGCAGTTGGTGGAGATCGCCAAGGCGCTGTCGAAGAAGGTGCGCCTGCTGATCCTGGACGAGCCGACCGCCGCTCTCAACGACATCGACTCGGCACACCTGCTCGACCTGTTGCGGGCCCTGAAGGACCAGGGCATCACCTGCATCATGATCTCGCACAAGCTCAACGAGATCACCGCCATCGCCGACTCGACCACGGTCATCCGGGACGGGCGCGCGGTGGAGACTCTCGACATGCGCTCCGACGAGGTGACCCAGCAGCGGATCATCCGGGGCATGGTCGGGCGCGACCTGGACAGCTTCTACCCCGACCGCGAGTCGTCCCCCGGCGAGGAGGTCCTCCGGATCGAGGACTGGACGGTGCGGCACCCGGTGCAGGACCGGATGGTCGTCGAGGACGTGGCCCTGTCCGTCCGCGCCGGCGAGGTCGTCGGCATCGCGGGCCTGATGGGCGCGGGGCGCACCGAACTGGCGATGAGCGTGTTCGGTCGGTCGTACGGCCGCGACATCCGGGGCCGACTCTTCGTGCGCGGTCGGGAGGTGCAGGCGCGTACCGTCGCCGAGGCGATCGACAACGGCATCGCCTACGTCACCGAAGACCGCAAGAGGTACGGTCTGAACCTCATCGACGACGTCCGCCGCAACGTGTCCGCCGCCGCCCTGGACCGGCTGTCCCGCATGGGCTGGGTGAACGGCAACGAGGAGATCAAGGTTGCCGAGGCGAGCCGGCGGGAGATGAACATCAGGACGCCGAGCGTCATGGCGGTCGTCGGCAAGCTCTCCGGCGGCAACCAGCAGAAGGTCGTCCTGTCGAAGTGGCTGTTCACCGACCCGGATGTGCTGATCCTGGACGAACCGACCCGGGGGATCGACGTCGGTGCCAAGTTCGAGATCTACACGATCATCAACCGGCTGGTGGCCGCCGGCAAGGCGGTGATCGTCATCTCCTCGGAGCTGCCGGAGTTGCTCGGGATGTGCGACCGCATCTACACCCTCGCCGCCGGCCGGATCACCGGTGAGATGCCGGTGGCCGAGGCAACTCAGGAGAGCCTCATGGAGCTGATGACCAAGGACAAGGAGCTCGTCGCGTGACCAGCATCAAGACCCCTCCGACGGAGAGCCCGGCGACTCCGGACGGCACACCCGCCGCCGCTCTGCACAGCGGGACGAACGACCTGCGGGCGCTGGTGTTGAACAACCTGCGGCAGAGCGGGATCTACGTCGCCCTGGTCGTCATCGTCGCGTTCTTCGCGATCCTGACCGACGGGGTGCTGCTGAGCCCCGGCAACATCACCAACATCGTTCTTCAGTACTCGTACATTCTGGTGCTCGCGATCGGGATGGTCATCCTGATCATCGGCGGGCACATCGACCTGTCGGTCGGATCGGTCGTCGCGCTGACCGGAGCGGTCTCCGCCGTTCTGGTGATCCAGCAGGGCTATCCCTGGTGGGTCGGCGTCGTCGCCGCGATCGCCGTCGGCGTCGCGGTCGGCGCGTGGCACGGCTTCTGGGTGGCGTACGCCGGCATTCCAGCCTTCATCGTCACCCTGGCCGGCATGCTGCTGTTCCGGGGTCTGACCCTGCGGGTGCTCGACAACATCTCGCTGTCGCCGTTCCCGGCCGAGTACCAGAAGGTCGCGGCGGGCTTCCTCAACGGTCTGCTCGGCGGGCAGGGTTTCGACGCCTTCACGCTGCTGATCGGCGCGGTGGCCGTGGCCGGGTACGCGGTGAGTGGTTTCCGCACCCGCGTGGCGCGCATCCGCTACCAGCAGCCCGTCGAGTCGTTCCCGCTGTTCGTCGCGCGGGTCGTGCTGGTCGGCGCGGTCATCATGTACTTCGCCTGGCAGTTGGCACACGCTCGCGGCCTGCCGATCGTGCTGATCATCCTGGCGGTGCTGGTGCTGGTCTACGGCCTGCTCACCCGGCGGACCGTCTTCGGTCGCCAGGTCTACGCGATCGGCGGCAACCTGTCGGCGGCGGCGCTGTCCGGGGTGAAGGTCCGCACCGTCAACTTCTGGATGTTCGTCAACATGGGCTTCCTGGCCGCGGTGGCCGGTGTCATCTACTCCTCGCGGTCGAATGGTGCCCAGCCCGCAGCCGGCAACATGTTCGAGCTGGACGCGATCGCCGCGGCCTTCATCGGCGGCGCGGCGGTCACCGGTGGGGTGGGCACCGTGGTCGGCGCCATGGTCGGCGGTCTGATCATGGCGGTGATGAGCAACGGCATGCAGCTGATGGGCATCGACCAGTCGACCCAGTCGGTGGTGAAGGGCCTCGTCCTGCTCGTCGCGGTCGCCTTCGACGTCTACAACAAGCGCCGGGCCGGCACGGCTCGCTGACGTAGCGACAGCACGACCGTGGCCCCTGCCCCCTTGCGGGCGGGGGCCACGCGTCACAGGTGGTTGTCGGGGTACCAGGCCCGCCTCGGCGCCCGGCACGCTGGTCGAGCGCGAGACGATCCCGCCGCGACGCGAACGGCACGGCGGGATCCACGCGGTCAGTGGCAGGTGGTGGTGCCGCTGTCGTTGTAGGTTTGGCCGGCTACCGGTACGAACTGCCAGTTGTAGCTGTTGGAGTGCAGGGTGAACTTCAGGACGCCCCAGGCCGAGCTGTTGCGGGCCTCGCTGTTGGGCTGGATGGTGCCGAAGCCGTAGTGGCTGGCGCCGCCCATGCCGGCGACGAAGCTGCGCAGGCCCCGGCTGGAGTCGGCGCCACCGGACGGGTTCATCGGTGCGAAGCGCTCGTACACGTGGTTGTGCCCCCACACCACGACGTCGGCGTTGTAGTCGTAGAGCGCCTGGTACAGCGGGCGCGTCGACGTCGACGGCGCGTGGTTGGAGCTGGACGTGAACAGCGGGTGGTGCCAGTAGGCGAGCGTGCACGGCTTGCCGCTGGCGGCCAGGTCCGCGCGCAGCCACTGCTCCTGGGTCGAACCCGCCGACATGCTGATGTTCGAGTTCAGCGACACGATGTGCCAGTTGCCGAGGTCGAACGAGTAGTAGCCGCGGCCGCTCGGGCCGGCGGACGTACCGAAGTAGTTGTAGTAGCCGGTCGCGCCCGGCGTGTTGTAGTCGTGGTTGCCCGGCGACGGGCGGGTGCGGCTCTTGTGCCGGCCCCAGGTGGGCTCGTAGTAGCTGCTGAACTGCGACGCGGTGCCACTGTCGTAGACGTTGTCGCCGGTGGTGAAGACCGTTCCCGGGATGCTGTCGAGCAGCGTCGCGGTGGCGCTGTCGCCGGAGCCGGAGTCGGCGATGTCGCCGGCACCGACGAACACCGGGTCCCCGGAATCCGGTGGCGTGGTGGTCCCGGTGGTGACCACCAGTTGCGGCGCGTCGGCACCACTCTCACGCGTGTCGTAGTAGGCGCCGTCGCCGCTGGCGGAGGTCGCACCGAAGCTGTACGTCCCGTTGCCGGTGACGGCGGCCGTGACGTCGACCTCGTACCAGGTGTTGCCGCTGACCGCGCCGATGGTGCCGAGCGTGGCCCCGTCGATGGCCGGCTGGTTGTTCCAGGTGGTGCCGGTCTCCGACCACGTCGTGTTGGACATCCGGCGGAACGTGCCGCCGGCGTCGCTGCCGTCGTTGCCGCTGATCGTGCGCAGGCGCAGCTTGGCACTCGTCACCGTGCCGCTGACACCGCTCACGGTGAAGCGCAGGAACGAGCGCCGCACGGGCGAGTTGTCGACAACGACCTGCGTGGACGTGCCGTAGTTGGTGGACGCCGCGTCGTTCTGGACGTAGGTGTCGGCGACCGGCGTGAACGTCACGCTCGCCGCCGACGCCGCGTCGGCACCGGTCACCACGACGGCGGCGGTGGCCGCGACGAGCACCGCGACCGCCCCGATCGTGATCGACGGACGGGGGAATCGAATGTCCATCCAGGACTCCTTCGCTGCGGGTGTGAAGCGCAAGGAATGTAGGAGCGTCGATCGGCTGGTGGGCGACGGGCGGATGAACACCGCGTCCGGGCAGGCGAACACCTCGATGTTCGCGAGGCGTTCATCCGCGCCTCGCCTCGCTGCCGCGCACGGTCCGTTGTGCCCGCTCCGATGAGTACGGACGATGGCTGACCGGCAGTTGTCGATCCGAGGAGCTGCTCGTGTACCTGTCGACCGTCTCCCGACCGGCCGCCGACCCGCCCGACGCCGACCCGCCCGAGTCGGGGCCACGGCGTCGACGGCTCGCCCTGGTCAGCGGCAACGTCGTCGCACTCGGCGCGGTCAGCCTGATCACCGATGTCTCCGCCGAGATGGTGGCCGCCGTCCTGCCGCTCTACCTGGTACTGGGCCTCCAGCTCAGCCCGGTGGCCTTCGGTGTGCTCGACGGCGTCCACACCGGCGCCACCGCACTGCTGCGGGTCGTCGGTGGGTTCGCCGCCGACCGGTTCCGGCGGCGCAAGCTGATCGCCGGCATCGGCTACACCCTCTCGGCGGTCGCGAAACTCGGCCTGCTGCTCGCCGGCCGGTCCATACCGGCGATCGGCGCGGTCATCGCCGTCGACCGGCTCGGCAAGGGTGTGCGCAGCGCCCCGCGCGACGCGCTGATCACGCTCTCCACGCCGCCCGAGGCGCTGGGCCGGGCGTTCGGGGTGCACCGGGCGATGGACAGCGTCGGCGCGTTCCTCGGGCCGCTCGCCGCGTTCGCCGTCCTGCTCGTCGTCGGGCAGTCGTACGACGCGGTCTTCGTCACCAGCTTCTGCGTCGCCGCCCTGGCCGTCGTCGTCCTGGTGCTCTTCGTCCGGGAGCGTCCCACCGACCAGACGACGGACGGCCCGACCGTCTCCGTACGCGAGGCGTTCGGTCTGCTGCGCGCAGGGCCCGCCCGTCGGCTCGTGCTGGCCGCGGCGCTGCTCGGGCTGGCCACCATCGGCGACGGTTTCGTCTACCTGCTCCTGCAACGCCGCGAGGACCTCGGACTGCGCTGGTTTCCCCTGCTCGCGGTGGGCACCAGTCTGGCCTACCTGCTGCTCGCCGCCCCGCTCGGCGTACTCGCCGACCGGATCGGCCGGCTACCGGTGGTGCTCGGCGGCTACACCGCCCTCGGTGCGACGTACCTGCTGCTGGCCGGTCCGGTCGACGGCGGGCCGCTGATCGCGCTGACGCTTCTGCTGTACGGCGGGTTCTACGCCGCCACCGACGGGGTGCTCATCGCGCTCGCCGGCCCGATACTGCCGGCACGGCTGCGGACCACCGGGATCGCGCTGGTGCAGACCGGGCAGGCCCTCGCATACCTCGTCTCCTCCGTCCTGTTCGGTCTGGCCTGGCAGGCGTGGGGGCCGCAGGCCGCGATCCGGGCGGCGGCCGTGGCCGTCGCCGGCGTACTGGTCGGCACGCTGCTCCTGCTGACCGCCCCGTCCCGTCTCGTCACCCGGAGGGTGTCCCGATGACCGTGTTGTCGACCCGAGCGAAACTCGGCGTGGTGGTCGCCTCGGCCGTGCTGCTGGGCAGTGTGGCGGCCGGCTACGTGGCCGTGGCCGCGGAACCCGCCCGGACACCGCCAGCCGTCGGCGGCGACCAGGCGGTCACCCTGGCACCCGGCCCCCGCCTGCTGGCCATCACCGACCGGCACCTGTCCACCGTCGCCACGGCCGACCCCACCGGGCCGCGCACCGTCTCCGCCCTGGAATGCCTGCGGGTGTACGCCGCCGCGGGCACCGGCGTCTGTCTGAAACCGGAGACCGCCTGGTCGTACCAGGTCGTCGTGCTCGACGCGGCGCTGCGGCAGACCCGGGCGGTCGGCGTACCGGGTCTGCCGAACCGGGCCCGCGTCTCGGCCTCCGGCCGGATGGTCTCCTGGACGACGTTCGTCGGCGGCGACTCCTACACGGCCAGCGGCTTCTCCACCCGCACCGGGATCCTCGACACCACCACCGGCGCCACGGTGACCTCGCTGGAGGAGTTCGCGATCACCCGGGACGGGCGGAGCTACCGCAGCCCGGACGTCAACTACTGGGGCGTCACCTTCACCGCCGACGACAACCGCTTCTACGCCACCATGTCCACCGCGGGCAGGCGCTACCTCGTTCGGGGTGACGTCGCCGCCCGTACGGTCGAGACGCTGAAGGAGAACGTCGAGTGCCCGTCGCTGTCACCCGACGGCACCCGGATCGCCTTCAAGGAGGCGGTCGACGCCGACCCGGCGAAGGGCTGGCGTCTGTCGGTCCTGGAGCTGGCGACCATGCGGGTCACGGCGACGGCCGAGAGCCGCAGCGTCGACGACCAGGCCGCCTGGTTGGACGGCGGGACGCTCGCCTACACGATTCGCCAGGACGACGGCCTGCCCGACGTCTGGAGTGTCCCGGCTGACGGGTCCGGTGCGCCGAAGCTGACCATTCCGGGCGCGGAGTCTCCGGCACCGCTGGGCTGACGGCGACTGCCGGGCGGCCAGGACACCTGACCGCCGTGGTGCGGACAGCCTTCCGTCATGTGGGATTCCGCGCCGCACCCATCGCCGTTCATCGACGTTCTCAAGGCTGTTGACCATGACAAGGCTGAGCCGTCGCATCTTCGTCCTCGGTGGACTCGTGGTAGCCGGCGTCGCGGTGACACCCCGCCAGGGTGCCCGCGCCGCGGTGCCGTACCCCTTCAAACTCGGTGTGGCGTCCGGTGACCCGGCGCCGGACAGCGTGGTCCTGTGGACCCGGCTGGCACCGTCGCCCCTCAACGCCGACGGACAGGGCGGCATGGCCAACGCGGACGTGCCAGTGGAGTGGCAGGTGTCCACCACCGACCGGTTCACCTCGCTCGTCGCCTCCGGCTCGGTGACCGCCCGCTACGCCGACGCGCACTCCGTGCACGCGATCGCCGGCGGGCTCGCCGCCGACTCCGACTACTACTACCGATTCCGGGCCCAGGGTCAAATCTCCCCGGTCGGGCGGACCCGGACCGCCCCGGCGCCCGGCACCTTCGGCCGTGACCTGGTGATGGCCTTCGCCTCCTGCGCCCACTACGAGGCCGGCTACTACACGGCGTACCGGCGGATGGCCGAGGAGAACCCCGGACTGATCCTGCACCTCGGCGACTACATCTACGAGGGTGGCGTCAACACCTCCGCGGTCCGGCAGCACATCGGCGCCGAGATCGTGTCGCTTGCCGACTACCGCCGCCGGTACGCGCTCTACAAGTCCGACCCGGACCTCCAGGCGGCGCACGCGGCGGCACCCTGGCTGGTGGTGCCGGACGACCACGAGGTGGAGAACAACTACGCCACCATGGTCCGCGCCGACAGCAGCCCGACGCTGACCGCCGCGCAGTGGACCGCTCGGCGCACGGCCGCGTACCGGGCGTACTACGAGAACATGCCGCTGCGGCCAACCTCCGCCGCCAGCGGCAACAGCATCCCGCTGTACCGGCGGGTGCGGTGGGGACAGCTCGCCACCTTCCACATGCTCGACACCCGGCAGTTCCGCGACGACCAGGCCTGCGGGGACGGCTGGAAGGTCTGCGCGGACGCCGACCTGGCCTCCCGGTCCCTGACCGGGGCGAACCAGGAGGCGTGGCTGCTCGACGGACTGGCCCAGCGCTACGGCACCTGGGACATCCTCGGCCAGCAGGTCTTCTTCGCCCAACAGCTCGACGCGAACGGGGCGGCGAGCATGGACGCGTGGGACGGCTACCGGGCCTCCCGCAGCCGGATCCAGACCGGCTGGCAGCAGCGCGGAGTGCGCAACCCGCTGGTGCTCACCGGCGACGTGCACCGGTCGTGGGCCAACGACCTCAAGGCCGACTACGCCAACCCCGCCTCGGCCACCATCGGCACCGAACTGGTCTGCACCTCGATCAGCTCGACCGGCAACGGCACCGGCAGCACCACCATCCCGAACGCGGCGACCAACCCGCACCTGAAGTTCTACTCGGACCGGCGTGGCTACGTGCGTACCACGATCAGTCGCAGCCAGGTCCGCGCGGACTTCCGCGCGGTGAACACGGTGACCGAGCACGGCGCCGCGGCGTCCACGGTGCGCTCGTTCGTCATCCTCGACGGCCAGCCCGGCCTGCAGGCCGGGTAAAGGAGAACCACCATGACCGCAATCACGTCACTGCTCGCCGCGTCCCTGCTGGTCGGAAACCTGGCACCGGCCCCGATCGCCGTCACCGCCGAGGCGGTCACCTGGACCACCGCGAACAGCGTGGCCACCGGCGACCAGGACCTGCCCGGCATCGCCATGAACCGCAACGGCCAGGTCGCCGTGGTGTGGGAGGACGACCGGGACAGCGCCGCGCCCGAGGACGACACCCACAGCGAGATCTACCTGCGCCTGTTCCGCGACGGCACGCCCGCCTACGAGCTGAAGCTCTCCGGCGGCGGCACCAGCGGGGCCGCCTGGCGGCACATCAGCCCGGACGTGGGGCTCGACGACCGGGGTAACGCCGTGGTGGTCTGGGCGGCCGACGGCGACGGCAACGGCGTCTACAACATCCAGTACCGGGTGGTGTCGCCCAGCGGCGCGGTGCTCGGCTCGGGGCAGGCCAACGCCAGTGACGCCGGGCAGCAGATCTGGCCGAAGGTGGCCCTCGACCCGGATGGCGCGCCGACCACCGCCGGGGTCGGCTTCACCGTGGTCTGGGAGGACGTCCAGGGGACCGCCCCGGCCACCGTGAAGGCCGCCGGCTACACCGCGGCCACCACCAAGGGGTACGAGGTGACCGCCTCGCAGACGACGGGCACGCACCACCGCCCCGACGTGGCGGTGTCCGCCGCCGGTGAGGCACTTGTGGTCTGGGACGAGGACGCCGACGCGAACGGGTCGTACAACATCGGGTTGACCCGCCTGGCCCGGTCCAACGGCGCCGTGGTGCTGTCGCGGCGGACCGCCAACGCGCAGAGTGGCGGGCAGCAGCAGCGCGCCTCGGTCGCGGCGAACGTCGCCGGGGACTTCACCGTCGGGTGGGAATCCGACCACACCGGCACCCGAGGTGTCTGGGCGCGGTCGTTCACCTCCGCCGGTACCGCCCGGCACGACGAGGTCCAGGTCTCCACCGGTGCCGGTGCCGGCACTCCCGGCGTCGGCATCGACGACCAGGACAACGTGGTGGTGGGCTGGACGGTGTCGGGCAGCAACCCGGACGTCTGGGCGCGGGGCCTCAACCCGGACGGCACGTCCACCGGCCGCCTGGCGGCCCAGGCGCTGAGCCAGACCACGACCGGCCGGCAGGAGCAGGTGGCCGTCGCCGCGTCGCCGTGGGGCGAGGTGAGCGTCTGCTACACCGACGACAACGACGGCAACGCCTTCGACCAGGTGCTCCTCGGGTTGGGCGCGACGAACTCGACCTGGCTGATGTCCGCCGACGAGCTGCGCCGGCTGAAGGCACGGGGCACCCCGGCGGCGGGCTGAGGCGGGCAGCCACGGCCGGCGTGATCCACTCGGGTTCGGTGAGGTCGCGGTGTCCCGCTACCGGGGACACCGCGACTTCGGCACAACCGAGTCGATCACATTCCGGCGGCGCGGTCGGGCGCACCGCTGGCGTTGGCCGCCTCGTCCGGTGAGGACGACGAGGACGTGACGGCGCGCAGAGTGACCGACCGGTCGGCGTGGTCGACCTCGAACAGCGTCCCGGCCGGGAAGGCCGCCAACGTCTCGGGCGGCAACTGGATCGTGCCGTCGCCGGCCACCACGGCGAAGTCCCGGCCGTCCCGCCCCTCGGCCCCGACCCGACCGTCCCGGATGGTGACCGCTCGGCCCAGCCGGGCACCCACCTCGCCGTCGTGGGTCACCACGACCACAGTGGTGCCCCGCTGGGCGTTGACGGTGGCCAGCGCCGCGAGCACCTCGTCCCGACCGGACGCGTCGAGCTGGCTGGTCGGCTCGTCGACCAGGAGCAGCCCGGGCCCGGCCGCGAGCCCCTGCGCCAGAGCGGCCCGCTGACGCTGCCCCGGGGTCAGGTCGCCCACCCGCCGCGCGCCGGCACCGGCGAGGCCGACCAGTTCCAGGATCGCCTCCGGCGGATCGAGCCGGCGCCCGGCGAGGCGTGCCGCGGGTCGCTGCGCCAACCAGATGTTGCGGGACAGCGACACGTACGGCAGCAGGTTGCGTTCGGCACCCTGCAACACCGTGCCGACCGTGGCCCCGCGAAGGGCGGCCAGGCCCTTGGCGGAGAGTCGGGACAGCTCGTGGTCGCCCACGTGCACGCGCCCGGCGGACGGCTGCATGAGCCCGCCGAGAATCGCCACCAGAGTGGACTTTCCCGAGCCGGAGGGGCCCACCAGCGCCAACATCTCGCCGGCGTCGATGCGCAGGTCCACGCCGGAGAGCGCGACGACGTCGCCGTTCGCGGTGGGGTAGATGTGGATGAGCCGGTGGCAGGTGACGGCCACACCCCCACCCGAGCGCGGTGCGGCGCTCAGCGGCTCGTCGCGCGGTGCGGTGCTCGTCGGCTCGTCGTGCGGTGCGGTGCTCATCGACTGCTCCGGCGGCGTACCGAGGCGGCGACGACCCGACCGAGGACGACCGCGGTGAGGGTGAACAGCGTGACCGTGGGCACCACGAACACCAGCAGACGGCCGATGTCCGGCCATTCGGGGATCGGGACCGGGGAGCGGCCGTCACCGAACAACCGCTGCCCGCTTCGGGTGAGCAGCCAGATCACCAGGGTGACGAGACCGCCCGACACGGCGGCGACCGCGACCGGTAACCCGTAGCCGCCACGGACGGCGCGTGGCGGCAACCCCTGCCGCCGCAGCGCCACCAGCATGGCCACCCGGCTACGCTGCTCGGCCGCCGCCATCGCGATCAGGCCGGCCGCTCCGATCAGCACCCCGGCCAGCGCGGCGAACAGGTTGAAGCGCAGCGCCAACGCCGGAGCCTGCCGATCGAAGTCCTGGCGAACCCCGGTGATCGTCCGCTCACCGACGATCGCCAGACCCTGGGCGCGAAGCCGGTCGAGGACGTCGGCGGGCGCGGTCGCGGCCAGCCACACCTCCTTGGTGCCGCTCTGGCCGGAGACCGCGAGTCGATCAGCGTATTCCAGGTCGGCGATCAGGCCCGCGCGACCGAGCTGCGGCAGACCGTCGGCCACGCCGGCGATCCGGGCCGTGGTCGGTGACCCGTCGACGCCTTCGTACGCATGAGCCCCGCCGAGCGGTGTCCCCTCCGACCCGGTCAGGTAGACGGGCAGCGGAAACGGTGAATCGGCAACACTGAAGCCGGTTGCCCCCGGACTACCTTCCCCCTTCTGCAGGGCCAGCGCCGGGGACGCACCGCCCGTGGCGCTGATCTCCGAGGCACCCGTCGTGGCGGCGCTTCGCCACCGCTTCAGATCGGCGAACTGCGTACCGGTCAGCACCACCGTGTCGGCGCCGTCATCGCCGCTGCGCAGCTCCTCGAAGTGGACCGTCAGGTCCCGCCACAGCACCTGGGTGACGACTTCTACCTTGACCAGGCGGCACTGCGCCACGCACTCGGGCACCTGAACGACGTACTCGTCGCGCCCCGGCCGGATGTCCGGGCGTGCGGCGACCACCCGGGTGCCATTGGCGCTGGAGACGGTTACTGCGAGTTGCACCTGATTTCCGCCGAAGGCCTCCGCGTCGAAGGTGGCCGACATGACGACGGTGAGCAGCCGCCCCCGCAGCAGCACCGGTTCCCCGGGCGGGGCGGGGCGGATGGCCCGTGCGATGTCCGCGAAGGACACTCCGTAGGACGGATGCGGCACGGCCACCGTCGCCAGCCGGGCGGAGTCCACGGCGAGCACTGGTGTGCCGCCGTCGGGGAGTGTTCTCGTCACGACCGCGGCCATCGCGTAGCGACCCTCGGGATCAGCCTTCCGCACGGCCGTCAACAGGTGCGAACGGGACGGCGCGTCGACCTCGACCACGCGCGGCGCGCCGACCTCCACGACCGCCCGATCGCCGTAGGCGGCTGAGGCGACCTCGTTCATCGCCGCCGTGAAGGCGAGCATGGCGACGGCGACGGTGAGCAGTGCGATCAGCGGCCGGAACCGTGGTTGCCGGGCCACCTGCACCAGCGCGAGCCCGACGGCGGTGCGCCCCCGCGCCAGCAGTGCCGCACCCACCGCGGCGCCGGCCAGCATCGCGACCCGTGCCAGCAAAACGGCCGCGGCGAGCGCCCCGGCGACCGGTGCGACAAGTGCCAGCCCACTGGGCGAACCGCCGGTGCGCAACTGCACCACGGCGGCTGCCGCGATGGACACCGCGACGACGTCACCGATCGTCGCCCGCCATCCCCGAACCCGAGCCGGCACCCGACGCAGCAGGTCGACGACCGGTGCGGACAGCATCCGGGCCTGGGCCAGCAGCACCGCGGCGAGCGCGCCGGCCGCGCCGATGGCGGCGAAGGCGACGACGTTGGCGTCCAGCGTGACGTCGGCGCGGGCCGGGAGGGTGTGCGCGGCGAGCAGTGTGGCAGCGGCGACGCCACCCAAGCAGCCGAGGGGGATCGCGACCAACGCGGGGACGGCGTGTTCGCCGATCGCCAGCGCCCACAGTCGTCGGCGTTGCACCCCGCGGAGCAGGAGCAGGCCCTGCTCCGGTCGACGTTGGTCCGCCGCCGAGCCGACCGCGACGAAGAGCACCAGCCAGCAGAGCAGCACGAGCAGCCCGGCGCCCAGCGTGACACCGTCGGCCAGTTGCCCGCGTTGCCGTTCGATGCGGTCGAACAGGCTGGTCACGGTGGTGCCGGCACCGAAGCCCTCGCGGTTTCCGTCCCGCTGCATCCGCATGACCTCGGCGCGCAACTCCGGCATGGACCGGCTGTCCAGCAACGTCTCGGTGACGTAGAGGTCGGCCATCGACCGGTGCAGGATGACATCGTCATCGGGCAGGGGAGCAGCCTCGGCGGTGAAGATGGCATCTTGGGCACTGCCCGGGATCGACGTGCCGGCCGAGCCTCCGGCGGCCGGCCGAATGAATTCCCCGCCGAGCCAGAACGGATCTGTCACCTCCAGCGGTCGGTAGATGCCGGTCACCCGTACCGGCACCTCGGCGAAGGTGAAGCGATCGCCGACGGCGACACCGAGCAGCGCGGCGGTGTGCGTGCTGACCATGACCTCGGGGAGCTGGCCCCTCGAGTTGGCCCGGGGGCAGGCGCCGGTCACCGCGACCCGCTCACACACCCCCGCTCGGAAGAACAGGCTGGTGGTCACCTCGCCGGCTCGACCGGCGGCGACGCCACCGCTCTGAGCGCCCAGGACGACGTCGAACCCGGCCGGCGTCAGTCGCTTGACCGTGGTGGTGAAGACGGTGTGGGTGGGGTCGGCGGGCAACCCCGGGTATTCGGCGCCCTCGGCGAGCCGGATGCGAAGCTCGTTGGGCTCCGCGGTGGACATCTCATACCGGGCCAGTGCCTGCCCGGCCGCGGCGACGTAGCTCGGTGCGGCCGCCGCGGCGGCACTGGCGAGCACGGCGAGCAGGAGCACCGCCAACGCGTGTGCCCGGCGGGCCGCGAGCGCACCCCAGATGACGGTCAGCATTGACGCCGAGGCTATCGACCCGCCCGCCGGCCCGCCGTCCCGTGCGGGTGGACCGAGACCTACCGGTTATCGCGGGCCTCAGTCGCGGAGGATCTCCGCCCGCCCCTCGACGAGGTGCACCTCCGCTTCGCAGGCGGCGGCCACCTCCGGGTCGTGGGTGGCGAACACGACGGCCGCGCCCCGCCGCGCCTCGTCGTGCAACAGGTCCAGCACCCGCCGCCGGTTGCCCGCGTCCAGCTCGCTCGTCACCTCGTCGGCCAGCAGCACGCTCCCGCGCAGGGCCAGGCCGCGGGCGACGGCCGTCCGCTGCTGTTGGCCACCTGACAACTCCTCGACGAGTTGGTCGGCCTGGCCGGCAAGGCCCAGCAGCTCCAGCATCGCGGCGGTCTGTCGACGGGCCTCGGGTGGTGTCACGCCATCGGCCACGAGCGCCACCTGAAGATTCTCGGCGGCGGTGAGAATCGGGGCCAGGCCGTTGTCCTGGGGGACGAGCACGATCCGGTGCTCCACCGCGTGATCACGGTCGCGCAGCGGCTGCCCGTCGACGGTCACCGAGCCGTCCCGTGGCCGCAGCAGCCCGGCCAGGGCGTGGAGCAGTGTCGTCTTGCCCGCGCCCGACGACCCGGTCACCGCCAGGATGCGACCCGGTCGGAGCGTCACCGAGATCTCCCGGAGGACGGCCGGCTCACCGCCGTAGCCCACTGACGCTCCGTGCATGCTCAGCATGTGCCACCGCCCCTTTTCCGGCACCCGAGGATCCGCAGACTGCCACGGCGGGCGGACCCGCACAATCCCGTCGATCCGCCAGCGATCCGAGGTGGTCAGTCGACCCGGGGTCGCCGCTCGTAGCTGACCAGGGCGGCGAGGAAGGCCGTCAGCAGCCCGAGAGCGGCCAGCGCGGGCAGGGCCCGGGCGAGGGGCATCAGGAGCAGGACGATGCCGATCGCCACGAGGTGGCCCGGTGAGCTGTGTACGGTCAGCCGGAGGAACAGCAGTCGGCCGGTGAGATAGAGCGCGGCGCCGCCGTAGAGCACGAGGATGGCCGACCAGCTCATCGGCTCCCCGCCGAAGTGCCGGGGTTGTGTCTGCTCCGTCGGGTTCGCGAGGATCAGGTGGATGCCCAGGGCGAAGGAGACGGCTCCGGCGACCAGCGGTAGGTGCGCCAGCGTGTAGGCGTCCGACGCCAGTTGCTGGCGGCGGCGGGAGCGCGGCGAGGCCGAGGTCAGCACCTTCGCCGCGGCCGGTGCGACGCCCACGAAGTAGAGCCACCACAGGCAGACGGTCGCGGCGAAGCCGAACACCGCCGCCAGCAGCACCGGCCAGGCGAGCATCGACAGACCCGCGCCGGCCCCGGCCGACAGCAGCGACTCACCGAGCACGATGATCAGTACCAGACCGTGGCGTTCGGCGAAGTGCGCCCCGCTGCGGACCTCCCCGAAGCTGGCGGCGGTGGCGATCCGACCGCCGCCGTAGTCGACGAGGAACGCCACAGTCCACAGCACGGTCTGCGTGGTCCCGCCGAGGACGGCGCCCACCAGCAGCGGGACCCAGGCGAGCGTGGTGGACACGGCGAAGCGCAGGGTCTGCCGGCGGTACTGCGGGTTGCCGGACGAGGAGTAGGTCATCAGGCCGAGGTGCAGCCCACGCACCACGAGGTAGGCGATGGCCAGGGTGAGCGGCGGGCTCAGCGCGCCGTCGTGGCGCTGCCACGCCTGCGGGATCACCAGCGCGGCCACGAAGATGGCGGCCATCGCCGCGAGCATCCCGGCCAGCACCGGGCCGTTGTCCGCCCGGACCTGATTGCCGAGCCAGGCGTAGCAGCTCCACGCGTACCAGAACCAGAGCAGGAGCAGTAGTCCCTGGTAGAGGGTGAGCGGCCCCAGCGACTCCGCCATGAAGTCGATGAGCCGCGTCAGCGCGAACACCAGGACCAGGTCGAAGAAGATCTCGAAGGTGGTGGCCCGGTGTGCCTCGTCGACCAGCACCGGCCGGGACCGGTGGACGCGGCTCATCCGCTCATCCTGGTCTGTTTCGCAGCTCGTCGGAGGCCAACGCCCGGCTCCGGCGGAATCAGTCGAAGAGCAGGTCGAGGTGGGCGTCCAGCGCGGCGAGCGCCTGCTCGGCGGTGTACTGCCCACCCAGCAGGTACAGACCGAGACCTTCCATCAGCGCCAGCAGGCCGGCCGCGGCGGCGGCACCGTGCCCCTCGGGCAGGACACCGGCGATGAAGCCGGTGAACTGCGCGGTGTCCTCGTGCAGGCGGGGCTCGGCCGACGGTCGCACCGCCGTGTAGGCGAGGAACGCCAGCGCCACCCGGCCGTCGTCGCGGGTCCGGTCGTCCAGGGGCAGCAGGGCGGCGAGCATCGTCCGCAGCAGCAGCCGAGGCGGCGGGGTCTTACCCAGGCGTGCCAGTGCCTCGGTGATCCTGAGCTGGCTGCGTTCCCGCACCACACTCAACGCGAACGCCATCATCTCGTCCTTGGTGCGGAAGTAGTGCTGGACCATGCCGGCGGACACCCCGGCCGCGGCGGCCACGTGGCGGAGGCTGACCGCCTCCAGGCCCTGGTCCGCGGCGACCCGCATCAGCGCGTCCGCGATGAGGGTGCGTCGCTCCTGGTGATCGACCTTCTTGGGCATGGCCTCGATCGTTTCACAGTGGGTGGCCCGGACCTCCCGCCAGCGGCGGTGGTTACCGGCTGGCGGTGGTGCTCGCGGGGGTGCCCCGCGCGCTGCGCAGGAGGCCGTCCGGGTCGTCGGCGTACAGCCGCAGCTCGTTCACCGGCAGGGATCCGGTCTTCGACAGGTCGACGGTCAGCGGCCGGCGCAGCAGGACGTCGATGCTGGTCTGGCTGCCGACCGCGAGGGACACCACCCGGCGGTCGCCCTCCTGCTCGACCTGCACCGACCTGCTCGACGGCAGCGACCGGTAACGCTTGCGCAGGGCCTCGATGTCCGACCAGGGGATCTGGATGTCGATGCCCGAGCTGAGGCGTACCCGCAGGCCCCGGTCACCCACCACGTGCGGGTGGATGGTCATGCTGGCGAACAGGCCGATCATCCAGAGCAGACCCCAGACGCCGAGGCCGAGCACTATCCAGCGGGCCGGCCGCCACGGCACCACGTGGGTGACGACGACATCGAAGATGGGGATCTCCACGACCGAGAGGCCGATGAAGATGCCCAGGATCGGCTTGACCACGCCGAGGTAGCCGAACGGCTCGTCGCCGGGTCCCAGCGGCAGGGGGCGGCGCCGGGCCCAGACGTACAGGCTGCGCCAGGTCGCGGCCTCGGCCTGGGCGGCCCGGCGGAGCAACGAGCCCACCCGAGCCCCGGCCGGTGCCTTCGTGTCGGTCATGGTCGTCCTTCCCGGTAGGTGCCGACGGTCAGTGCGGCGTGACGGTTCCGGCGCCACCGTCCACGGTGACGAGCTGCCCCGTGGAGATCGTCCGGGTGGCGTCCGGCACGCAGATGACGGCGGGAATGCCGTACTCCCGGGCCACCGTCGGGCCGTGCGCCATGATCGCGCCGGTCTCGGTGACCACCGCCGCGGCGGTGAGGAACAGCGGGGTCCAGCCCGGGTCGGTGGTCGCGGCGACCAGGACGTCCCCGGGCTCGACGTGGGCGGTGGCCGGGTCGTGGACGACCCGGGCGGGGCCGGTCACCCGGCCCGCCGACGCGCCCACGCCGACGAGCGTCCCGTCGCTGGCGGGCGTCGCCGGCAGGACGGTCTCGACGTCGGTGCCGTCGGAGAGCAGCGCCACCGGCACGCTGCGGCGGCGCAGCTCCCGGCGGTGCACGGCCCGTCGGGCGGTGACGGTGCCGCGCAGATCGACACCCTGGTGTACGAGGGTGTGCACCTCGTCGACGGTCAGGAACATGATGTCGTCGGGCTGGTCCAGCAACCCGGAGCCGTGCAGGTCGGCGCCGATGAGCAGCAGTTGGCGGCGGGTTTCGCGCAGCGGGTACAGCCCGGCGAACTTGCCGGCCTCGCGCAGGCCGGCCAGGGACCGCGCCCGGCGCAGCAGGAACCCGGCGATGCTGCCTCGCACCGGCCGCCGACGGCGGGCTCGCCCGACCAGCTCCGCCAACGCCGCCTCGGCTGCCGCGCTGGCCCGCTGGAAGCGCTTGTCGGGGCCCTGCCGTGGATCGGTGACCCGCAGGTAGTTGGCGACCGCGGCGAAGACCGGCGTCGGATCCTCCGCCCAGCGCGGCACGCCGAGGTCGACCTCGGCGATGCCCCGGTGGCCGTAGACGTCCAGGAAGGCGGTCATGCCGACGTCGGGCAGTGTTCCGCGCAGGTGGCGCGCCGCCAACTCGGCCGGCGGGGTGTCGAGGAGGAGTTGGCGGTGCTCGCCGGCGCCCTGGGCGAGCCGCCACAGGGCCAGGTCCATCTCGATGGTGACGTTGTGCGGCATCCCGCCCAGCACGGCGTGGATCTCGTCCGGGCCGGCGACCCCCTTGAGCAGGGTGGTCGGCAGCGCGGTGGCGAGCATCCCCGCGACGATCGGCCACATGATCGCGTCGGCGCTGTCGTCGGCGTCGTTCGCCTGCACGAAGCGCAGCCGGTCGGCGGCGGTCCGCAGGTCGGCGGGGGCGGCCGAGCGTACTCTGAGCTGCTCGATCGCCTCGAACATCCGCATCCGCGCGGCCTCGGGGCGGGCCAGAGCCCGCAGGATCCCCACCACCGCGCGGCCGGCCGTCCGCAGTGCCGCGGCGCCCTGCGCCCGGCCGCGCGTGCTGCGGCCACCGGTCGGGGCGAACCGGGGATCCGCAAGCACGTGCCGCATCACCGCCTGGGCGCGCGGGCCGAAGTCGACAGCCAGGAGCTTCACCAGTCGCTTGCGGGCCGAGGAGTCGCGTGCCAGGTCGGTCAGGTCGCCGTAGAGCCGACCGCCGATGTCGACGATCTCGACGCGGACGCCGAGCGCGGCGAGCATCGCGGCGATCTGCGTCCGCAGGGTCGACATGCCCATCGGCGTGACCGGTTGCAGCATGCCCTGGACGTGACCGAACTCCAGGTAGACGCGGGGGAGAGGCTTCTGCGTCTCCGGTGGGAGGGGGAACAGGGTGGTGATCGGCCGGGACTGCAGAAGCCACCGGACGCCGTCGGTGTCGATCGCCCATTCCACGTCCTGGGGGCAGCCGAAGTGCGCCTGTAGCCGTTCGCCGGTGGCGCGCAGGTCGGCCAGGTGCGCGGACGTCAGGCAGCCCGTGTCGTCTCGCGCGACGCCGTCGAGGACGTAGTGGTCCACCCGCGCCGCCCCGTCCACCACCAGCGTGCCGGGACCCACTGCGGCGTCGACGGCCATCTCGTCGCGGCGGCCGGTCAGCGGGTTCGCGGTGAACAGCACCCCCGCCACCGTGGGCGTGACCATGCGTTGCACGACGACGGCCATGTGCACCGTCTGGTGCTCGATGTCGCGAGCGTCGCGGTACGCCCTCGCGCGCTCGCTGTGCAGCGACTCCCAGCACTTCTCGATGGCGGCGATCAGCTCGGCGGTGCCCGTGACGTTGAGGAACGTGTCCTGCTGCCCGGCGAAGCTCGCGTCCGGCAGGTCCTCCGCGGTGGCGCTGGAGCGCACCGCCACCGGGCCCGCCCCGAGTCGCTCGTACGCGGCGACGACCTCGGCCGTGGGGAGGACGCCGAGTCGGTGCGCCTCGGCGGTGACGCAGAAGCCGTCGGGCACCCGTTCGCCGCACCGGATCAACTCGCCCAGCCCGGCCGCCTTGCCACCGACCAGGTCGACCCGGTCGGCGGTCGCCTCGGACAACGCGATCACCCGCATCGGAGCCTTCTCTCTTAGCAATGCACTCGTATTTCTTCCCACCGTAACGCCTTTACGATGCAACTGCAATGTCACCCGGCGATGGTGTGACCGGGGCAGCGAGGCGTTGTCGGCGTCTGTCATCCTCGGGACGGTGACGACCGGCAGCCCGACCACAGCCCGTTCCCGCCGCCGCGCTCTGCGCGTCCTCGTCGGGGTCGTCGCGGCGGCGGCCGTTCTCGGTGTCGCGCTCGTCGTCGTGCCGATGCTGCGACCGGCGGGGCCGCGCCCGCTCTTCCAGTTGCCGGTCACCTGCGGCGAGACGTGGCAACTCGGCACCTACCCCGGTCACGACGACTACGACGTCGACCTGTTCCCCATCGAGGGGGAGGCGTGGGGGCGGCCGGTGCTCGCCTCCTACGCCGGCACGGTCACCGAGGCGGGCATCAACGGGTCGCTGGGTGGCCGTAACCCGGAGAACCCGGAGGGCCCTCGCGGGCGCGGCGGCGGCTACTGGGTGAAGATCGACCACGGTGGCAAGTGGGAGACGCAGTACCTGCACATGCTCGAACCACCGCTGGTCAAGGTCGGGCAGCAGGTCGCCCAGGGTGATCAGCTGGGGCTGGTCGGCAGCACCGGCAACTCCGGCGCACCGCACCTGCACTACGAGCAGCGGCGCGGCTGGGAGAAGGTCGAGACCCACTTCGACGGGGAGCCGTCGGGCATCACCACCGACGAACGCGAGTACACGGTCCAGCGCACGAGCGGCAACTGTCCCCCCGGCGTCTCCTGAGGACGGCGGTTAGTCCGACCCGGTTCGGGGCACTGATATCCGAGGAACACTTCGGACGCAGGGAGGAGCCGGCCATGGTCAAGGGTGACGTCGACACGTACCACGAGGACGGGCAGTGGAAGAACAAGGCCGAGGGCAACGAGCGGGCCAGCAGCACGCATGACGTGAAGGCCGACGCGCAGGCCCAGGGCCGGGAGATGGCGGCCGACCGTGGCGTCGAACACGTGGTCAAGAAGCAGGACGGCACGATCGGGGAGAAGAACACCTACCCCCGCAGCCGGGATCCCCGCGACATCGAGGGCTGACACCCTCCCACCCGCAGCCGCTGGCCCCGTCGACTCCGCGTCGACGGGGCCAGCGCGATTCGCTCCTGTTGCATCGGGATACCGGGCCACCTACGCCTATTGTCCGATAAAGTCCGAATTGGGGCTGGAGTGGGTGCGGGAGTGAGGTGGGCATGGTGGTACCAAGCCGGCGCGGGTCAGCACTTGTCGCGCTGGTGCTCGCCCTGACCGTGGGTGCTGTGGTGGTCGCGCCCCGGCCGGCGGCGGCGGTCGGGTCGGTCCTGTTCGATCAGCCGTTCCACAACAACACCGCGAACGGCATCGGCGCGGTGACGGTGCCCGCCGTGCCGACCGCTGGTGCCAGCAACGCGGCCTGCCTCAGCGCGGCCGGCAACTCCACCACCGGCCCGTTGCTGAGTTGCACCACGTCCACCGATCCGCAGGGCTCGGGCAAGCTGCGCCTCACCCCGGCCGTCGCGAACCGGCAGGGTGGGGTGTTCGGTGCGGTGAGCGTGCCCACCTCCCAGGGACTGCACGTCACCTTCAACACCTATCAGTACGGCGGCATCAGCACCGGAGCCGACGGTCTGGCGTTCGTGCTGGCCGCAGCCGACCCCGCCAACCCGCGGTCCCCGACGGTGATCGGCCAGTCGGGCGGATCACTCGGCTACTCGGCGGCGTTCAACGGCGCCTCGGTGGGTCTGTCCAACGGCTACCTGGGCATCGGGCTGGACGTCTTCGGAAACTTCAGCAACAGCCTCTACCAGGGCACTGGTTGCACGAATCCGCCGTACATCTCGACCACCAACACCCGGGTGCCCGGCCAGGTCGTGATCCGCGGACCGGGCCGCAACGGGGTCGGCTACTGCGCGATCAACAGCACCGCCACCACCACCTCGTCGCCTGCCGTGGCGTTGCGGGCCACCACCCGGGCCGCCTCGGTGGTGCCGGTCGAGGTGGTCGCCAACACCACCTCGTCGCCGTTCACCACCGACACCGGTATCGCCGTGCCGGCGGGGGAGTACCGGGTCCGGTTCACTCCGGTGGGCGGCACGGCCCGGACCCTGGCCGGCAGCCTCCCGGTCGTCCCGGCCGGCCTGTACCCGTCGCCGACGTGGCTGAACGCCAACGGCTACCCCCGGCAACTCGCCTTCGGCTGGGTGGGCTCCACCGGCTCGGTCACCGACTTCCACGAGGTCGACAACACCCGCGCGGTCACCTTCGACCAGGTGCCGGACCTGAACGTGGCACAGACCAGCTCGGTCGCGGCCAGTCCGCAGCCCGGCGACCCCGTCACCTACTCGATCACCGCCGGAGTCGATTCCGGCGCGACCGAGACAGCGCCGATCTCGGTCACCCAGACCGTGCCTGCCGGAGTCGTGCCGCGGGCCGCCTACGGCACCGGCTGGGTCTGCGCCGCACCCTCCGGCCAGAGCATCACCTGCACCAACAGCAACGGCCCGTTCGTCGGCGGAAGCTCGCTGCCGCCGATCACCGTCGTCGCGACGGTGACCGGGAGCCAGGTGACGCCGGCACTGATCCAGACGACCACCGTGGCGACCTCGTCCTCGATCGACGCGAACCCGGGTTACTCCGCCGGCACCACACCCGTGGTGCCGGCCACCGCACCGAGCGGCGTCACCGTCACCCCGGCGCAGAGCGCGATCTCCGGGGGCATCGCGGTCACCGTCGGCGGGAGCAACCTCACCGGCGCGACCGCGATCACCATCGGTACGACGGCCGAGCAGCAGGCCGGCACCTCGGTGCTGCTGGTGCCGTGCACGTCCGGCCCGGCCGCCGGCTGCTTCACCGTGAACCCCGACGGCACACTCGACATCTCCGCCATGCCCGCGCGATCCACCCCGGCGACGGTCACCGTCAGCGTCGTCACCCGAGGCGCCGCCGGATCGGCGAGCTACGTCTACGCCGCCGCGCCGGGCACGCCGGCCACGCCCACCGCTGTCGCGGGCGTCACCAGCGCCACCGTGAGTTGGACCGCGCCCGCGAGCAACGGCAGCCCGATCACCGGGTACCTGATCACGCCGATCCGGGACGGGGCCACCCAACCCACGCTCTCCTTCGACGCCTCCACCACCAGCCGTACGGTGACCGGGCTGACCGCCGGCTCGTCGTACGCCTTCCGGGTGGCGGCGGTGAACGCGTACGGCACCGGGACGGCGAGCCCGGCCTCGGCGGCGGTGGTCCCGTACACCCTGCCGGGCCCACCGACGATCACCTCGGCCACCGCCGGCACCAATGCCGCCACGCTGAGTTGGACCACCCCGGCCAACGGCAGCTCGGCGATCACCGGTTACACCGTGACGCCGTACCTCAACGGTGCGGCGCAGACGCCGCAGACCTTCACCGGGGCCGCCACCACCCAGATCGTCACCGGGTTGACCGGCGGCGCCACCTACACCTTCCGGGTGGCCGCGACCAACGCCGCCGGGACCGGCCCACAGTCGCCGCCCTCCGCGTCCGTGCCGGTCAACCCGTCGCCGACGCTGACGTTCGCGCCACCTCCGCCCGGCCGGGCGTACGACCCGTACCAGTACCAGTTGACGGTGGCCGGTGGCACGAGCCCGTACGCCTGGTCGATCAGTGCCGGGAGCCTGCCCGCCGGGCTGACCCTCGACCCGGTCACCGGCCTGCTCTCCGGCACGCCCACCGTGGCCGGGACGTTCGCGTTCACCGTCCGGGTGACCGACTCGTTCGACCAGGCCGCGACCCGACCAGTCGAGCTGGTCATCAGCCCGCTCGGCGGGCTCTCCATCAGCGTTCCGGCGATCTCCCCGCTCGGAACCGTCACCTCGGGCACGACAGGCGTCTCGGGCCACCTCGGCCCGGTGACCGTGACCGACGACCGCGGGCCGTTCTCCGGAAACTGGGTCACCGTCGTCTCCAGCACGAACTTCACCACCGGCTCCGGCACGGGTGGCGAGACGATCCCCAACAGCAACATCACGTACGCCTCCGGGCCGGCCCTCGCCACGACCGGCGTCGGGACGTTCCTCCCCCAGCCGGGCGTGGTGTTGGACATGCCGCAGACGGCCGCCGGCTGGTCCGGTCCGGCCGGTGACCCGAACTCCGTCACCTGGAACCCCACGCTGTGGCTGGTGATCCCGTCCGCGGTGGTGGTCGGCGACTACGTGGCAGTCGTGACGCACTCGGTCATCTAGGCCCCGCTGCTGGTTCGTGTGGGCGAGGGGGTGACACGTCGCTGCCCGGCCGTTCCTCGGGGGGACGACCGGGCAGCGACGTGCGGGCTGTTTGAGTCAGGGCTGTGCGAGTCAGGCCAGCCGGGTGCGTTGCCGGCGGACGAGATACCAGCCGGCAAGGGCGATCAGCGCCAGCAGGGCGATCCCGCCGGACGCGTAGACCAACCACCGCGGCCCGGTGGGCGTCGCGACCGCCATCGGCGCCGCGACGGGCAGGCTGATCGTCCCGGTCGCGGTGCGTTCCACGGTGCCGCTGACGAGCTTCGCGTTCACCTCCCAGTCCCCCGCGGGCAGGGCCTGGTCGACCTCGACCCGGACCTGGCCGCTCTGGCCGGGCAGGATCGTCACACCGTTCGTCACCTTGAACGGGCCGGCCCGCACCGCCTCCTTCTGCAGCGTCACGGTGCCGGTCATGTCCAGCGCGCGCTGGCCGGTGTTGGTGACCCTCGCGGTGACGACGGGAAACTCACCGGGCCCGGGTTCCGCCGCCAGCCCGTCGATGCGGAAGTCCGTCGGCGGTTCGCCGCCGGGACCGACGTCGAGGTAGACCCGGATACCCACCCGGTGGATCTGGGTGACGTTGCCGGTGCGTTCCCTGGTGCTTGTCACCTGCGCCCAGATGGCGGCGTACCGCTCGCCCTTGGACGCCTTCCTCGGCACGGCGATCTCGACAGCTACCGGCCGCCGCTCGCCCGGGTCCAACTCCATCGTGGCGGTCTCCAGTCGAATCCACCCGCTGAGGTCGTTGCCCTCGCGCCCCTCGGGCACGGTGAAGGCGTTGTCCTCGATCGACGCCGCACCGGAGTAGAACTCGATCTTCTGCGTCTCACCCGAGGTGTTCCGCACCTCGACCCGGCGATTGATCGTCGTCCCGGGGTTGAGGTGGTCGACGATGTAGACCCGGGCCCGGGGATCCTGCACCCGGCTGGCCGGGATGTCCACCATCCGGATGCTGATCGCGGCCTCGTCGGCGGGCTCCTGTCGCTGCTCCCGCACGGCAGCGGCTGGCGCCGCCGAAACCCCGAGCGCCACGAGGACGACCGAGGCCAGCAACGCCAGCCGGCCGAGCGGCTCAGAACACCGAATGTGTCACCGTCCCGGTGTAGACACCCTCGACGGTGCCGTCCGGAATGTTCACCGACAGGGTGGGGTTCCAGCTCGCGAAGTTGTTGCCCGTGCCGCCGGTGTGGCTCATCGCCGTCCGGGGGACGTTGATGATCACCTGCTGGGCGGCGGTGGGCTGACCCGGCGTGAAGGTGCCACCACCGGCGGTCCCCGTCACGGGGCCGGACCAGTACAGGACGTTGATGGCCGGGATCGTCTCCCCGGAGCTGCCGCCGCCGGTGGTGAAGTCGGTGGAGACGACGGTGGCGGTCCAGTTGGGGGTGAGCGACCCGCGCTGGTCCAGCACGGTTACCGGGCCGAGCTGACCGGTGACGGTGGAGCCCTCCACGCCGTGCCCGATGTTCGCCGTCGCCGGCACGGTGATCGACAGGCCGCCGGCGGCGTCGACGGTGAGGGTCACAATCGTCTCGCCAGTGGTGTCCGCGGCGGCCGGTCCGGCGAGCGCCACGACGGCGGCAACGCCGGCCAAGCCCGCGAGAAACTTTCTACGCATGAGTCTCCTCTGTCCTGGAATCGCCCTTCAGCGGCAGGTCAGAGCATATCTAGGATGAAAGCCGCATATCGGACGATCGGCACCATCGTCACCGCTCGCCGGCCCGGTTGGAGGCGGCCGGTCAGGCCGGCACCACGTACGGGAAGCTGGCGGCGCGGGCAGCCCTGGTGACGTCGGGAGTGAGGCCGGACGTGGTGCCTGTGTTGAGCACCAGGGAGAACATCACCTCGGGTGCGTTGTCGGCCATGCCGCGGCCGTTGCGGACCGCGAAGCCGTAGTTGGCCGCCGTGCCGACCTGGTAGGACAGCAGGTCGGGGTAGAGCTGTCGGGCGACGCTCCAGCCGTACGCCTGCGGGTCGGGGGCGGTGCCGTTCGCCTTCACGACACCGGCGACGGCGGTGGCGATCTCCTCGCCGTCCTCGGCGAGGTCCTTGCTCGGGTGCCGGAAGTTGGCCGGGTCGGAGAAGTCGGTGTCGTGCGGCCAGAAGATCGGCCACATCATGGGGTGGCCGGCGCGGTTGATCTGCCGCCATCCACCGGCGTCGGTGGCCAGCATCGTGCGGCACCAGACGCCGATCTCGGTGCCGTCGCGCAGCAGCGGCTCGTCGTGGGAGACCTCGAGGACTATCGACTCGACTGTCGTACCGGCGAAGCTGTTCTTGGCCTGGTCGACCCGCCACGCCGAGCGGTCGACAGGTGCGCCGTTCTGCACCGCGCCGTTGATGGTGGCGAGTTCGTCGAGGTCGACATAGAACGGGTCGGTGATCCGCCCGGCCCAGATCCGGACGTTGCCGCCGGTGGACACCTCGCCGGTGTGCCCCTCGGCGATGGGTGTGCCCATCGCGGCGTCGTCGCGGGCATCGGATCCGGCAAGCTCGTACAACTGGAACGTCTGCCTGCCGTCGCCGTCCGGCTCGCCGAAGGCGAATCGGTAGGTCAGCCCCTCCTCCTCCGCACCGTTGAAGTGAATCTTGATCTCGTAGCGTGCCTCGGCGTGGAAGCCGCGCTTGATGTCGGCCTTCGTCACCGAGCTGTTGACGTCCATGACGAACACCGTGGCGCGGTCGCCGTCGAAGACGTACAGGTCGTCGATGTAGAGCTGACCGCCCTGGGCGGCGAGGGGGGTGTCGAGATGGTGCGACATGAGCTGACTCCCGAAATGCCGGATTCTGGACGTATCCGAACATAGCGGGGCATCAGGCGGTCTTAGTCCTATCGAGGTAAACCCGGGTCGCGGACGGTGGTGGGCCGCCCGGAGTCGCTGCCGGACGGCCCACCCGCTCGTGCCGGCGTCGTCAGACGCGGGACCACTTCTGGTTGGCGGCGCCAAGGCAGTCCCACAGGTGCAGCTTGCCGCCGTTGTTGGGGTTGGCTTCGCGCACGTCCACGCACCTGTTGGCATTGAGGTTGACCAGGTCGCCAGCGGCGTTGAGGGTGAAGCGCTGCGCGGTGTTGCCGTTGCAGCTGACCAGGTTGACCTCGGTGCCGTTCGCGGTGCCGGCCCAGGCGGGGTCCATGCACTTGCCCATCGCGCGGACCGTCCCGTCGGAGGCGAAGGTCCAGGCCTGGGCGGCGGTCGTGTTGCAGTCCCAGATCTGCAGCTTGGCGCCCTCGACCGGGTTGGCGCTGGGGATGTCGATGCAGCGCCCGCTCTGCGCACCCCTGATCCGGCTGGTGCCCGGTGCCGGGTCGCCGCCACCGGGGGTGTAGCTGGAGACCCGGACGTAGTCGACGAGCATCTGCTGCGGGAACTGCGTGGAGCCGTCGGGGTAGCCGGGCCAGTTACCGCCCACCGCCACGTTGAGGATCATGAAGAAGGGGTGGTCGAACACCCAGCGGTTGCCGCCGAGTCGCGCGGGATCGACCCGGTGATACTGGACCCCGTCCAGGTACCAGGTGATCACGTTCGGCTCCCAGTCCACCCGGTAGGTGTGGAAGCCGTCGGCGAGTGGTGCCCCGATGGTGCGGCTGCCGGTGATGCCGCCACCGCCGGAGTAGCCGGGCCCGTGCACGGTGCCGTACACGGTGTTGGGCTCCCGGCCGATGTTCTCCATGATGTCGATCTCGCCGGCGTCGGGCCACCCATCGCCGGTGCCGAGCATCCAGAACGCCGGCCAGATGCCCTGGCCGCGCGGAATCTTGATCCGGGCCTCGAACCGGCCGTAGGTCTGGGTGAAGGTGGCCGCCGAGAGCAGCCGCGCCGACGTGTACTCACAGCGCCCGTAGTGGCACTGGTAGTTGGCGGGATTGTCCCGGCGGGCCGTGATGACCAGGTTGCCCTGGCCGTCGTGCACGGCGTTGCTGGTGCTGTTGGTGTAGTACTGCCGCTCGTTGTTGCCCCAACCGCTGCCGCCGATGTCGAAGCGCCACTTGTTCTGGTCGACGGGTGTGCCGGCCGGCGAGTTGAACTCGTCCTGCCAGCTGATCGGGCCGATGGCGGCCTCGGCGCGGTCGGGGTGCGCCGGGACGAGCGCGCCGACTGTCGCGACCACGGCGGCCGCCAGGAGTACGAGAGGACGAGAGCGGAGGCTGAGGCGGGTTGTGAACACGGGAGGCTCCTCGGCGGGGGAGTGGCGGAGGCTGCACGGCGAGAGGACGGAGAGCGCTCTCCAGACAGAAGCATGTCGATATGGGGACTTTCTGTCAAGAGTGTTTCCAGTAGCCCGCACGGCGCGGCCGAGTGTTACTCGACAGCTGTCGAATCGACACTTCCTATTGCCGTGGGACGTCCACCCGGGACAGGATGACGAGGCGTGCCGGAAACCTCCTCGTAACCCGCACGCTGCTGGTCTCTGTCACAAGGAAGTGGGAGTCAGTCATGAGCGACGCGTCGACGGCGCTGGGTGTGCGCCTCTACCCGGACCTGGTCGAGCGGGGTGGTCTGGCCCCCGCGCTCGTCGAAACCGGCACCCGACACGGGCTCGACCTGGGCCGGGTCACCGCCCCGGAGCAGGGGCGCGGCCGGTTCACCTGCGCCGAGCTGCACTCCGACCAGGGCGTGGTCTGCGTGACGCTGGGCTCGCAGGCCCGCTACTTCATGATCGACCTGCGGGTCTCGGGCGAGGTGCTGGCACGTGGCGACGTGATGGACCTGCTGCAGGTCGCCAGGGTGGCCGCGGCCTGGCGGGCCGGGCTGACGGTCGCCGAGCTCACCGCCCAGTTCCCGTTCATGGAGGAGATCACGCACCGCCCGGCGCCCGTGGCCCAGGTCAGCTAAGGCCTTAGGGCCACGGCGGCGTCAGCAGCGCAGCCGGGGTGGCAGCGGCGTCTCGGCGCCGACACCGCGGTTGAGGTAGGTCGACTGGACAAAGGCGACGAAGCGTTCCGCGTCGGTCGCGGTGGACGCCAGTCCGAACGAGACACGGACCGCGCCGCCGGTCGGCAGGCGCAGCGCGGCGAGGTAGTCGTCGATCGTGTCGACCCGCGCCAACAACCGCCGCCGCACCGACTCCCGGCTGATCCCGAACGCGCCCTCGCCCGCGCCCGGATTGCAGAAACAACCGGTACGCAAGGAAAACCCGGCTTCCGCCGACTCCCGCGCGACGAGCCGCTCGTCGACGAGGGTGCCGTCCGGGTCGCGGAGGTTGAACGTCACGGTGCCGCCGCGGCCCGCGCCCGTCGTCGGCCCGTACACCTGGACCAGGGGTTGGCCGCTGGCGTGCCGCAGCGTGGTCAGCCGCTCCAGCAGCCACTCGGTGAGCAGGCCGACCCGGGAGTGCACGAGGTCCACGCCGATCGAGCCCAGCCATCGCAGGCCGAACTCCACGTCCGGGATGCTCAGGAAGTTGAGGGTGCCGTCCTCGAACGCCGACTCGTCGTCCATCGACCGGTGCCAGTCGCCCTGCACGCTGACCGCGCGGATCGTGCCGCCGGCGAACCACGGCCGGCGCAGCCGGGCCAGCGCGTCGCGGCGGGCCAGCAACGCACCGACCCCGGTCGGGTAGCCGAAGAGCTTGTACCAGCTCAGACACACGAACTCCGGCCGGACGACGCTGAGGTCCAGCCGATTCGTCGGCGCGAAGGCGGCAGCGTCGAGCAACACGTCGTACCCGTGCTGGTGGGCCAACTCCACCCAGCCCAGCGGGTGCTGCACACCGGAGAAGTTGCTCTGCGCCGGATAGGCGAACAGCCCTCGCCGACCCCGACGCCACCGCCGGCCCAGCCCACCACGGCCGGCATCGAGCACGGTGACCAGGTCCGAATCGGCGACCCGCAGCTCCGGCCCACTCAGCGGTACGTAGCGCACGGGCGAGCCGGCCGTGCGAGCGTACTCGCGGATGCCGTTCACCGAGTTGTGGTTGTCCCAGGTCAGCACGAGCGGAGCGGCGTGGCCGAAGTCGTACGCCTCGCCGACCAGCCGACACGCGCCTGTCGCGTTCGGGGTGAAGACGACCGCGTACTCGGACGGGTCCGCGTGGAAGAAGTCGAGCACGGCGCGTCGTGCCGACTCCACCAGGGACCCAGCCGCCGCGCTCGTGGGACTCTCCGAGTGCGGGTTGCCGTACAGGCCGGCGAGCAGCCGATCGTGGTGTTCGCGTACCTGGGCGTGTGCGGCGACCCCGGCCCCGGCGTAGTCGAGGTACACCTGCCCGGCGGTGTCCAGGTGCCGGTATTCGGTGGCGCGCAGTTCGTCGAGCCGGCCGGTGGCGGCGTATCCCGGCAGCGTCGTGGGGGAGGTGTGCGGTGGCGGCTCAGCTCGCACGACGGGAGTCCCGTCGGGCCAGCACCGCCCAGGCGGCGCCGAGGAAGAGCACCGTGAAACCGCCGAGCACCAGCCAGTTCACCCACACCGGCCGGGAGAAGCTGTCGCCGTACGTGGCCAGCAGCGGCGGGCCGAGCGGTGAGCCACCGTCGCGCCAGAGTCGTTCCACCCCGGCGGTGTGCCCCAGGCCCTCGAACGCCCAGCGGTTCGACATCGCGAAGCTGAGCCACTGGCCGCCGACCGCCATGGCCGGCACCGGCAGGATCGCGCCGACGAAGAGCACCTGTGGAAAGCAGAGCATCGGCAGCAGGAGCGTCGCCTGGGCCGCGTCGGAGACCGCCGCGGAGCACAGCAGGCCGAGGGTGAGCGCTGCCGCCGAGGAGAGCAGCAGGGTCACGTACAGGGCCGCGAAGGCGGTGCCGTCGACCGGCGGCAGCCGGTCGATCCCCCGCAACACACCGAGCAGGGCCAGGTCCACCAGGGCCAGCAGCGGCAGCAGCACCGCGACCTTCCCCATCAGGTACGGCAGCAGCCGGACCCCGGCCAGCCGCTCCCGGCGCAGGATCGGTAGCTCGGTGCAGATCTGGAGCAACCCGTAGGTCAGCCCGAAGAAGAAGCCGCCGAACGCGATCCAGAACAGGATCATCACGGTCACGGTCGGGCTCGGCCGGGTCGGCTCGAACGCCCCGGGCCGGAACAGCAGTGCGAACATGCCGAGCACCAGCAACGGCGAGCCGAGCAGGATCGCCAGGGTCAGCCGGTTGCGGACGACGATCTCCGCGTTGCGGGCGGTGAGCACGGCCCACTGGCGCAGCCGGCCGACCCGCCGAGGTGGTGGCGTCGCGTGGTCACCGCCGCCGATCGCGGGGGCCGGCGGGCCGGCCTCGCGGTACGCGGCGAAGCGGTCGGGCCACTCGGCCGGGTGCGCCGCCTCGTCGAGCCGCGGGTGCACCTCGACGAGGGACCGCAGGTCGAAGAACTCCCGGGCGGCGGCGGGCGTGCCGGCGAACGCCAGACGGCCGTGTCGGGTCAGCACGACGACCTGGTCGCAGTGGTCCACGTCGGTGATCTGGTGGGTGGTGAGCACGACTGTGGTCCCCGTGTCGGCGAGCGTGCGCAGGACCCGGAGCGTCTCCACGGCGATCGCCGGGTCCAACCCGGAGGTGGGCTCGTCGAGGAAGAACACGCCGGGCCGGGCGAGGAGCTCGACGGCGATGCTGGCGCGTTTGCGCTCACCACCGCTGAGCAGGCCCACCGGCACGGCGGCCCGTTCGGTGAGGCGCAGTTCGGCGAGCACCTGCGCGACTCGGCGGGTCGCCTCGGCCGGCGTGGTGCCGGGTGCCAGGCGTAGCCGGGCGGCGTGGCGCAGGGTGCGGGCCAGGGGCAACTCCCGGTGGATGATGTCGTCCTGCGGGACGAAACCGATCGCGCCCACCGCGGCCGTGCCGTCGAACGTCACGGTGCCCGCCGTTGGCCGTCGTACCCCGGCCAGCAACTCCAACAGGGTGGTCTTACCGGCGCCGCTGGCGCCGATGATCGCGACCAGTTGGCCCGGTGCGATGGCCAGCGAGATGTCGTCCAGGATCTGGCGACCACCTCGGACACGCTGGCCCAGGCCACTGGCGGCGATGCCGACGCCGGTACGCGGCGGAGAGCTGGTCTGCTCGGTCGTCATGTCGGGTGCCCGATCCGGTCGGTGGTGGTCCGCCTGAACATCGTGCCCCGCCGATGCTACTGAGCGGGCGCGCGGTGCGCCCGAAGTGGACGGTCGACGACCGTCGTCCGTTCAGCCGGTGGTGGTCCGCGCCTGCGCCGGCACCTGGAGAAGATCAAGGCAGTTGCGCCACAGCATGTCCAGCTGGGTCGGATCGTTGAGCAACTTCGCGAGCAGGACCCGCCCCTCGATCTGCGCGACGATCGATCGGGCGGCTTCCCGGCTGTCGACCGCGGCGCCGGCCAGTCCGCGGTCCTTCGCCTCGACGACGACCTGCTCGATGAGGCTGATCTGTTCCTCGAAGATCTCCTGGAGCCGACCGCGGATCTCCTCGGCCTGGTTGCTGAGTTCGAGGGCGAGGTTGCCAAACAGGCAACCGGCAACCACGCCGGCCTTCTGCTGACCGGCGCTCTGGACTTCCTCGGTGGCCTCGAACAGGTCCCGAAGCCGCTGTAGCGGGTCGCGCTCGCCGCCGAGCAACTGCTCCCACTGGCGGCGCTGGGTGACCCAGTGCTCGTCGATGACGGTGCGGGCGAGCGCCTGCTTGGACTCGAAGAAGTAGTAGAAGCTGCCCTTTGGCACGCCCGCCGTCGCGCAGATCTCGGCCACCCCGAGCGCGGTGTAGCCGCGCTGCTCGATCAGCGCGGCGGCGGCGTCGAGGATCTTGTTCCGCGCGTCACTGGTCCGTCCCATGCTTTGACGATACACGACCGGTCGGCTAGCTTTTAGTCGACCAGTCGTCTAGTGAAGGTGATTTCCTCATGAGCAGCAGTCAGGGACAGCAGGTCGTCGTGATCACCGGTGCCTCCCAGGGCATCGGCGCCGACCTCGTGGACGCCTACCGCAAGCTCGGGTACGGCGTCGTGGCGACGTCACGCTCGATTGACGCGTCTGACGACCCGGAGGTCGTCACGGTTCGGGGTGACATCGCCGAGGCCGACACCGCAGAGCGGGTGGTACGTGCTGCTCTGGACCGGTTCGGGCGAATCGACACCCTGGTGAACAACGCCGGCGTCTTCGTCGCAAAGCCGTTCACCGACTACACCGACGAGGAGTTCGACCTGGTCACCAGGGTCAACCTCGCCGGGTTCTTCCACCTGACCCGACGCGTCCTGCCGCACCTGCTGGCCGGGGGATCGGGGCACATCGTCAGCATCACAACCAGCTTCGTCGACCAGCCCAGTTCGCACGTTCCGTCGGCGCTCGCGTCCCTGACCAAGGGCGGCCTCAGCTCGGCCACCAAGTCCCTGGCCATCGAGTACGCGGCTCGCGGCGTACGGGTCAACGCCGTCGCGCCCGGCATCATCAAGACCCCGATGCACCCGGTGGAGACGCACCAGACGCTCGCGGGCCTGCACCCGGTCGGCCGGATGGGCGAGACCAGCGACGTGGTCGACGCCGTTCTCTACCTGGAGTCCGCTCCTTTCGTCACCGGGGAGATCCTGCACGTCGACGGCGGCCAGAACGCCGGTCACTGACGCCACCCACACCTTGGAAGGGAGCACACGATGCCGATCGTGACCATCCAGATCACCCGCGAGGGCAGCACCGCGGGCGCGTCCGCCGCGACCGCCGAGGAGAAGGCCGCCCTCATCAGGGGCGTGAGCGAGTTGCTGCGCGACGTCCTGAACAAGCCGCTGACGTCGACCTTCGTGGTGATCGACGAGGTCGACACCGAGAACTGGGGTCGCGGCGGCCTCCCGGTCGAACAGTTCCGCCAGCAGCAGGCGACCGGGTAGGCCGAGGGCGCCCGCCGATGTGACGGGCAGGATCCGTACCGGTGGTGAGGGATCCTGCCCCGGCGGCATCAGCGGGTGGCGGTCGCCGTCCCGGTGGGGTCGCCCGAACTCGGCTGGGCCGCCGATACCTCGGCGAAGAACTGTCGCAGGGCGTCGGCGACCAGGGTGGGTGCCGTCATGGTCACGAAGTGCGACTGACCCGTCCAGACGAGGTGGCGCGCCGGCCGGATCGCCGTCGCCAGGGCGTTCATCATGGTGGGCATGGGCTCCCACGTGTCGGCGCCGGCCAGCAGCAGGGTCGGCACGGTGATCGAGGACCAGCGGGCGATGTCCGTGCTGTCCCCGGCGAGGGCCTCGAGATCGTGCAGCCAGCCGATCGCGGCGCGCCGCGCCTCGACCGGGTCGGGGGTCCGGTCGCCCGCCCCGGCGGCGAGCGCGGCGACGATCTCCGCCGGCACCCGTGTCACCTCGTGCAACGCCGCCGCCATCGCGGGGGCGTCGTCGCGTTCGAAGGCGGCACGGTATCGGTCCAGCAGGGGGGCGATCTCCGGCCCGGCCGCGAAGAGCGGAGGCTCGAAGATGGCCAGCGAGCGGATGTCGCGCGGATCGGCCGAGGCGGTGTGCAACGCCAGGGTCGCTCCGTAGGAGGCTCCGACGACGTGGACCCTCCGGCCGGTCCGCTGGCGGGCCGCCTCGATGACGGCGAGCAGGTCGGCGGTCTCGACCGCGAAGGACTTGGTGCCGGGCGGGACGTCACTGGGCCCGTATCCGCGTCGGGCCGGCATCCACACCTCGTGGTCGGGGGCGAGCTGGTCGGCGACGGCGGCCCAGGAGTGCAACCCGCCACCCGAGCCGTGCACGAGGACGACGGGGTCGCCGGCACCCAGGCGCCGGAGCGCCAGGCGCGTCCCGTCGGAGGACTCGACGTGCTGATCGTGGCTGTTCACTGTCGCTCCCGCGGGTTGGTCGGCCAGTTGCTCAGAGTGGTGTGGACCGCGTCGAGGATCGAGTGCCACGACGCGTCGACACCACGGGGATGCCCGAAACCGTCGACGTTTTCGAGGCTCGCGAAGCCGTGCAGGGTGCTGCGGACGAATCGCATCGCGTCGGTCAGCGCCGGCTCGTCGAGCCCGTAGCCACGCAGCATCGCGTAGCTCAGCTCGATCAGGCGCAGGTGCCCGGCCGACCTCGTGCCCACCTCGGGCGGTAACGGGAGCTGCGTCGCCGCGTACTGCCCCGGGTGCGCCAGGGCGAACGCGCGCCAGGCGTCGGCGAACGCGACGAGAGCCTGGTGGCCCGCCCGCCCGGCCACGGCGAGCGCGAGCTGGTCGGCGAACGCGGCCGCCGCCCGGAC
The DNA here is from genome assembly GCF_040648275.1 of Micromonospora sp. NPDC049171. Lineage (NCBI taxonomy): Bacteria > Bacillati > Actinomycetota > Actinomycetes > Micromonosporales > Micromonosporaceae > Micromonospora > Micromonospora sp. NPDC049171. The sequence continues at coordinate 141,907 of NZ_JBEZDJ010000014.1, read as the reverse complement.
CGCGACGTGCTCGATCAACGCGTCGCGACTGCGGACGTGCACGTACAACGCGGCGTCCGAGACGCCGAAGTGTCGGGCGACGGCCGCGACGGTCAGCCGGGACAGGCCGACCGCGTCCGCCAGCTCGGCGGCGGCGGCGGAGACGCGCGCGCTGGTCAGACCCTGCCGTGGCATACCGAACCTTTGCCTCGCTAGGAACGAACTTAGGAGACCTAAGATAGCACCGCCGCATGAACGGCCCCGCCTGGGGAAGACCGGCTCCTTCACCGCCGAACAGGAGACCGGGATGCGAGCCGTCGTCTACGCCGACGTCCGGACCGTCGCGGTGCGGGAGGTGCCCGACGCGACGCTGGAGGCGGAGACCGACGCGCTGGTGCGGATCACCTCCACCGCGCTGTGCGGCACCGACCTGCACATGTACGACGGACGGACCGGCGCCGACCCCGGGCTGGTGCTCGGCCACGAACCGCTGGGCGTGGTGCAGGAGGTGGGTCGGGCGGTGCAGACCGTCCGGCCGGGCACCCGGGTGGTGATCCCCACGCACCTCTTCTGCGGGACGTGTGTGATGTGTGCCCGAGGGCTCTCGGCGGCCTGTCTGCGGGCGCGGGCCCAGGGGCCGGGTGCGGCGTACGGCTACGCCGGGATGGGGACCTACCGCGGCGCCCAGGCCGACCTGCTGCGCGTGCCGTGGGCCGACGCCAACTGCGTACCGGTGCCCGGCGAGCCGGGGGACGGGCACGAGGACGACTTCGTGCTGCTGGCCGACGCGTTCGTCACGGGGTGGCACGCCGCCGCCACCCTCGCCGGGGTCGAGCCCGGTGACACGGTGGCCGTCTTCGGTGCCGGCACCATCGGCCTGCTCGGTGCCTACTCGGCGCTGCTCCGCGGTGCCCGGGTCGTCTACTGCGTCGACGGTGTCGAGGCTCGGTTGGAGAAGGCCGGTGAGATCGGTGCCGTGCCGATCGACTTCCGTCGCGGGGATCCGGTCGAGCAGATCCGCGCCGACCGGGCCCGGGTCGGGCTGCCGCTCGGCGAGGAGAAGCTGGGCGGAGTCGACAAGGTGATCGACGCGGTCGGGTTCCAGGCCCGCGACCGGGAGCGGCCCGACCGGGAACGCCCGGACCAGGTCATCGCCGACGCCGCCCGGCTGGTCAATCCGGCCGGCGCGATCGCGGTCGCGGGCGTCTACCCGGAGCAGGACCTGCGTCCCGGACCTGGCGCGGACGCTCGCGAGGATCTCGTGGCACCGTGGGGGACGTTGTTCAGCAAGGGCGTCGCCGTCCGGTTCGGCCGCACCCACGACCGCCGCTACACCGTGCTGCTGCGTGACCTGGTCGTCGCCGGTCGCGCCCGGCCCAGCGTCGTCGTGACGCACCACGGCACCCTGGCCGACGCGCCGGAGTTGTACCGCAGCTTCGACCGCCGGGAGCACGGGGTGATCAAGGCGGTGCTGCACCCGAGCTGACGGGCCCGATCCGCCCTTAAGGGACGTTAAGCCGCGGATCCCTCTCCTGGTGGCGGGCGTGACGAGGTGATCATCGTCGATCCGGCCCGCAGATGGAGGCGTGGCTCACACCGTCGACCGAGGGCCGCTCCGGTGTCCCGCAGGCGGTGCCCGCGTCGCGGTCCCATCAAGATCACTCGATGACGCCGATCGTGCGGTCGGGCGGCACTCGGCGGGCCCGTCGCGGATCGTGCCTGGTGGCGGGGCCTGCCGACGGCTCCGGTGCCGATCATCGCGGCGCCGGCCATTTGACAACGTTGCCACAAGCAGGCGAAGGTGCCGGGAGGGGCTGCGGGTGCGGCTGTGACAGGCGAAGACTGGGTAACGTCGATATTGCCGGATTGTTACATTTTCAACAGTCCCTCGCCTTGCGGATGGCCCTCCGGCCGCAATACGTTGCCGTCAACAACAAAACCAAGTGAAGGTTCAACCTTCCGGAGGCAACCGATGACGTTGGCGAGGTGGTACGAGCGATGAGCAGCGTGCCGATCCTCCTTGAGATGCGCTCCATCACCAAGGAGTTCCCCGGAGTCAAGGCCCTCTCCGACGTCAACCTGGTGGTTCGCGCCGGCGAGATCCATGCCATCTGCGGCGAGAACGGTGCGGGCAAGTCCACGCTGATGAAGGTCCTCAGCGGGGTCTATCCGCACGGCAGCTATGACGGCCAGATCGTCTACCAGGGGTCGGAGAGCAAGTTCTCCGACATCCGGGCCAGCGAGAACGCCGGAATTGTGATCATCCACCAGGAGCTGGCGCTCATCCCGGGCATGTCGATCGCCGAGAACATCTTCCTCGGCAACGAGCCGCGCAAGCGGGGCGCGATCGACTGGAAGGCCGCGAACCGGATGGCACTGGACCTGATGGCCCGGGTCGGCCTCCAGGAGGACCCGGACACCCTGATCAAGGACATCGGGGTCGGCAAGCAGCAGCTCGTGGAGATCGCCAAGGCGTTCGCCAAGGACGTGAAGCTGCTCATCCTGGACGAGCCGACGGCCGCCCTGAACGAGGCGGACTCGCGGCACCTGCTGGACCTGCTGCGCGGGTTCCGCTCTCGGGGCATCACCTCGATCATGATCTCGCACAAGCTGAACGAGATCGAGGCGATCGCCGACCAGATCACCATCCTGCGCGACGGCCGGACCGTGGAGACCCTCGACGTCAAGGCGGACGGGGTCGACGAGGACCGGATCGTGCGGGGGATGGTCGGCCGTGAGCTGAGCAGTCGGTTCCCGGACCACACCCCGAAGATCGGCGACGTCTTCTTCGAGGTCCGCAACTGGAACGTCCGGCACCCGATCTCCGCCGACCGGCAGGTCTGCAAGAACGAGAGCTTCGTGGTGCGCCGCGGCGAGATCGTCGGCTTCGCCGGTCTCATGGGCGCGGGCCGCACGGAACTCGCGATGAGCATCTTCGGCCGCTCCTACGGGGTGTTCGAGTCGGGCACGATCATCAAGGACGGCAAGGAGATCGTCCTGAAGTCGGTCGCGGACGCGATCGACAACGGGCTCGCGTACGTCAGCGAGGACCGCAAGGCGATCGGCCTCAACCTGCTCGACGACATCAAGACGTCGACGGTGGCCGCCAAGCTGTCCAAGATCTCGCACCACGGCGTCCTGGACGAGGTCGAGGAGTACCAGGCGGCCGAGGCGTACCGCAAGGAGTTGCGGACCAAGGCCCCGACTGTCGACGAGAGCGTCTCCAAGCTCTCCGGCGGCAACCAGCAGAAGGTCGTCCTGGCCAAGTGGATGTTCACCGACCCGGACCTGCTGATCCTCGACGAGCCGACGCGCGGCATCGACGTGGGCGCCAAGTACGAGATCTACGGCATCATCCAGCGGCTCGCCGACCAGGGGAAGGGCGTCATCGTCATCTCCTCGGAGCTGCCTGAGCTGATCGGGCTCTGCGACCGCATCTACACCGTGTTCGAAGGCGCCATCACGGGCGAGATCGCTCGGGCGGACGCCACCCCGGAAAACCTCATGAAGCAGATGACCTCGACGAAGAAGTTGGCCTCCCGATGAGCCGTATCAAGGACCTTCAGAAGAATCTGTTTGGAGGTACGACCTCCAACGCGCGCCAGTTCGGGATGATCTTCACCCTGGTGGCGATCGTCCTGATCTTCCAGATCTGGACCAACGGGCTGACGCTGCGCTCGGACAACCTGATCGCGCTGTTCCAGCAGAACTCGTACATCCTGATCCTGGCCATCGGCATGCTCATGGTGATCGTCGCCGGGCACATCGACCTGTCGGTCGGCTCGGTCGCGGCCTTCACCGGCATCCTGGTCGCCAAGTCGATGACCGAGTGGGACCTGCCGTGGCCCGCCGCCATCGTGTTCGGTCTCGCCATCGGCGCGGTGATCGGCGCCTGGCAGGGGTTCTGGGTGGCCTACATCGGGGTGCCGGCGTTCATCGTCACCCTGGCCGGCATGCTGCTCTTCCGCGGCGGCAACCAGTTCATCGGCAACGCGCAGAGCATTCCGGTGCCGGAGGGCTTCCGGGACATCGGCTCCGGGTTCCTGCCCGAGTTCGGCCCGAACACCGGCTACAACAACGCGACGTTGCTGCTCGGCCTGGCCGCCGCGGTGGCCGTGGTGTGGCGCGAGCTGCAGGCCCGGAAGACCCGTCGGGCCATGGACGCCGACCCGGCGCCCATGTGGATCTCGGTCCTGCGAATGGCCGTCATGGTCGGCGTGATCGCCTTCGCGGCGCTGCGCTTCGCCAGCGGTCGGGTGGGCACCAGCTTCCCGATCTCCGGAATCATCCTGCTGGTGCTGGTGATCGCCTACTCCTTCTACACCCGCAACACGGCCGGTGGCCGGCACATCTACGCGGTGGGCGGCAACTCCCGGGCGGCCGAACTGTCCGGCGTGAAGCTCAAGCGGGTCAACTTCTTCGTCATGATGAACATGTCCGTCCTGGCCGCGCTGGCCGGCATGATCTTCGTGGCCCGTTCGGCGGCCTCCGGCCCGCAGGACGGCAACGGCTGGGAGTTGGACGCCATCGCCGCGGTCTTCATTGGTGGCGCTGCCGTCGCCGGCGGTATCGGCACCATCAGCGGGTCGATCGTCGGTGGTCTCGTCATGGCCGTGCTCAACAACGGCCTCCAGCTCGAAGGTGTGGGCACCGACAAGGTCCAGATCATCAAGGGCCTGGTCCTGCTGCTGGCCGTCGCGGTCGACGTCTACAACAAGAGCCAGGGGCGCTTCTCCATCATCGGGAGCCTGATGCGGCCGTTCCGCCGCGACGACTCCGCCTCACCGCCGGACGCGGAGCGCGAGCCCGCCAAGGCAGCGGTGTCCGGCTGACGGCCACCGACCCCTCACCACCCTGTTACACATCCAGAAAGGCAAGTCCTCACCATGCGTAAATTCTTCGGCACGTCGGTGGTCGCCATCAGCGCCGCCGCCATGCTGGCCCTCGCTGGCTGCGGCTCCGGCCGCGACGGCGACTCCGGCAGCTCCGGTGGCGAGGCCAAGGGCTTCGCGGCGAACTCCCTGATCGGTGTCGCCCTGCCGGCCAAGACCTCCGAGAACTGGGTTCTCGCCGGTGACCTGTTCACCAACGGTCTCAAGGAGGCCGGCTTCCAGGGTGACGTGCAGTACGCCGGCGCGTCGACCACGGTCGCCGACCAGCAGGCCCAGATCACCGCCATGGTGACCAAGGGCGCCAAGGTCATCGTCATCGGCGCGACCGACGCCGCGCAGCTGTCGACCCAGGTCGCCGCGGCGCACCAGGCCGGCGTGAAGGTCATCGCGTACGACCGCCTGATCAAGAACACCCCGGACCTCGACTACTACGTCGCGTTCGACAACTTCAAGGTCGGCCAGCTCCAGGGCCAGGCCCTGCTGGACGGCATGAAGGCCAAGAAGCCGAACGGCCCGTACAACATCGAGCTCTTCTCCGGCTCGCCGGACGACAACAACGCCGGTGTCTTCTTCGACGGCGCGATGAGCGTGCTCAAGCCGGAGATCGACAAGGGCAACGTCGTCGTCGCCTCGGGTCAGAAGGACGTCAAGCAGACCGCCATCCAGGGCTGGAAGGCCGAGGGTGCGCAGGCCCGCATGGACCAGCTGCTGACCTCGACCTACGGCACCAAGCCGCTCGACGGCGTCCTCTCCCCGAACGACACGCTGGCCCGCGCCATCCTGACCTCGGTCAAGGGCGCTGGCAAGCCGACCCCGATCGTCACCGGCCAGGACTCCGAGGTCGAGTCGGTCAAGTCGATCGTCAAGGGCGAGCAGTACATGACGATCAACAAGGACACCCGCAACCTGGTGAAGGAGACCATCAACATGGTCAAGGCTCTCCAGGCCGGTAACGCCCCGCAGGTGAACGACACCAAGTCCTACAACAACGGCAGCAAGGTCGTCGACACGTACCTGCTCCCGCCGGTCGCCGTCACCAAGGCGAACGCGGCTGAGGCGTACGCCAACGACCCGAAGCTCGCGCCGCTCACCAAGTAATCACCGCACGGTAGGCAGCAACGCCGATGGGTCCCGGGTCTCCTCTACCGGGACCCATCGTCGTCCTCGCGCCACCGCGCCAACCGGCTTCGACCCGGAAGGAGGTCTGACCGTGGCGACACCCGTCCGGGCCAGGCCAGCCGGCGTCGGCCGCACCACCGAATCCCCGCTGCCGTCGGTCCCCGGCGCCAGCCAGGAGGAGATCCGGCGGCAGAACCTCGGCGCCGTGCTGCGCTACGTCCACCTGCACGGGCCGACGTCCCGCGCCGAGTTGACCAGCCGGCTCGGCCTCAACCGAAGCACCATCGGCGCCCTCGCGGCCGACCTGGTCGCCAGCGGCCTGGTCACCGAGGAGGCACCGACCACCGCCCGCCGCGCCGGCCGCCCGTCACTGGTGGTCAGTCCCCGCTCCGACCGGGTGTACGCCCACGCGTTGAGCATCGACGCGGACCGGCTACGTGCCGCCCGGGTCGGCCTCGGTGGGCAGATCCTCGACCGGCGGGAGATCTCGCGACCCAGCGGCATGTCGGCCATCGACGCCGTCGGGCCCCTCGCCGGCCTGGTCCGGGACATGGAACGGTCCGTGGCCACCGACGCGCTGCTGGTCGGCGGTGCCGCCGCGGTCACCGACACCACCCGCGACCCGGACGGCCGGATCCGGGTCGCCAGCCTCGACGAGACCCTCGCCGTCGCACTGGAGGCGGAGTTCACGGGAGCACCCGGCTTCGTGGCCGGTGACCTGGCCGACATCGCCGGGCTGGCCGAGCACGTCCGGGGCGTGGCGGTGGGCATCGACGACGTCATCTACCTGCACGGCGACCTCGGCATCAGCGCCGGCATCATCGTCGGTGGCCGACTGGTGATCGGCCACCGTGGTCACAGCGGCAAGGTCGGCCACATGGTCGTCAACCCGAACGGTCTGCCCTGCGGCTGCGGCTCACGTGGCTGCTGGGAGACCGAGATCTCCGAAGCCGCGCTGCTGCGGCACGCGGGCCGTGACCCGAGCGACCGCGGTGCGGTGGCCGAGGTCCTGCGCGCGGCGGCGGACGGCGACCGAACTGCCCGCGCCGCGGTCGAGCAGGTCGCCGGGTGGCTCGGCTTCGGGGTGGCCAACCTGGTCAACGTGGTCAACCCGGACGCGGTGGTGTTCGGCGGGTCGCTGCGCGACATCTTCACCGCCGGGGCGGACGTCGTCCGCGGGCGGTTGGACACCATGCCCCTGCCCGCCTCCCGCGAGCACCTGCGGCTGCGCGCGGCGGCACTCGGCCGCGACGCCGTCCTGATCGGCGCCGCCGAGTTGGCCTTCGACAAACTCCTTGCCGACCCGCTGAACGTCGGCGTGGCCGGCCAGGTCGGGACCACCGAGTAGCGAGACCCTCCGCCGAGCGCCCGCCCCGGGTCTTCGGCCAACCCTCGTCGACACATCGATCCCGTATCTCCTACCGTATGTTGTACGGTAGCCTCCGTCGATCGCCCGCGGAAGGGTTGATCGCCTGCGGAAGGGGAGCACTGTGCCGACAAGAGGCGACGCGATAGTGGCCCAGGGGCTGCGTAAGCGGTATCGGGACCGCTACGCGCTGGACGGCTTCGACCTGCGGGTGCGGCCGGGGACGGTGTGCGGCCTGCTCGGCCCGAACGGGGCCGGCAAGACCACCTCGGTACGCATCCTGTCCACCCTGCTGCGCCTGGACGAGGGTCGTGCCGAGGTCGCCGGGTTCGACGTGACGCGCCAGCCCGACCAGGTGCGCTACCGCATCGGGCTGGTGGGTCAGCATCCCGCGCTCGACGAGGCGCTGAGCGGCCGGCAGAATCTGGTGCTCTTCGGCCGGCTGTTCCACCTGGGTCGCCGCCGCGCCCGGCAGCGAGCGGTCGAGCTGCTGGACCGCTTCGGTCTCGCCGACGCGGCCGAGCAGCCGGTCCGCACGTACTCGGGGGGTATGCGCCGCCGGCTCGACCTGGCGGCCGGCATGATCCTGGCACCCGACGTCCTCTTTCTCGACGAGCCCACCACCGGACTGGACCCGCGTGGGCGCAACGAGGTGTGGCAGACGGTCCGGGAGTTGGTGCGCACCGGCACCACCGTGCTGCTGACCACCCAGCACCTGGACGAGGCCGACCAACTCGCCGACCGGATCTCGGTGGTCGAGGCCGGCCGGGTGATCGCCGAGGGCACCCCCGACGACCTCAAGACCCGGCTCGGTGGCGACCGGATCGAGGTGGTCGTCGCCGCCCCGACCGACCTCGCCGTCGCCGTTGCCCAGGTACGCCGGGTCGCCGGCGACGAACCGACTGTCGACGCGGACCGGCGGATGGTGAGCGTCCGGGTCGGCCACCGGGCCGGCGCGCTCGTCGACGTGCTGCGGGCGCTGGACGCCGTGCACGTCCCGGTGGCGGACGTCGCGCTGCGTCGCCCCACCCTGGACGACGTCTTCCTGCACCTCACCGGGCAGCGGACCCGCACCACTGAGGAGGTGGCCGCATGAGCGTGGCCAGCACGCCCGTCCCGGCGGTGGACCTGACGCCCGGCCGGCCCGCCCTCGTGGCCGACAGCGCCACGCTGATCTGGCGTGGCCTGGCCCGGTGGCGACGCGATCCCGGCCCGCTGGTCGCCGCACTCGGCTTCAACATCCTGATCGTGCTGATGTTCGCCTACCTGTTCGGTGGCGCGTTGCAGGTGCCCGGCGGCGGCAGCTACCGAGAATTCCTGCTGCCCGGCATGTACGTGATGACAATGGTCTTCGGCATCAGCCTCACCACGATCGCCGTCGCCGAGGACCTGGAGCGTGGGGTGACCGACCGGCTCCGGTCGATGCCCGTCGCACCGCTGGCCCCGTTGGCGGCCCGGGCCGTGGCCGACATGCTGTTCGCCCTGGTCACCCTCGCGGTGCTGCTGCTGACCGGTCTCGCCGTCGGGTGGCGGGCGCACGGCGGGGCCGGTGCCACACTGGCGGCGGTGGGGCTGATCCTGCTGCTGCGCTTCGCCCTGATCTGGGTCGGCATCTTCCTCGGGCTGGTCACCCGCGGGCAGACGGCCGTGGTGGCCGTGCAGACCCTGGAGTTTCCGCTCGGCTTCCTGTCCAACGCGTTCGTCGCACCGTCCACCATGCCCGCGTGGCTCGGCGCGGTGGCCGCCTGGAACCCGCTGTCGGCGACCGTCGGCGCCACCCGCGAGTTGTTCGGCAACCCCGGCTGGGGTGGTGACTCCTGGGCGGCGCAGCACTACCCCTGGCTGGCGGTGCTCTGGCCGGTCGTCCTGGTCGCGGTCTTCCTGCCGCTCTCGGTCGCCCGCTACCGGCGACTGGCCGGCTGACCCGCCCGACCGATGCGCCCCCGGTGGTCGACCCACCGGGGGCGCGGTCGGTCAGCCCGCCGGCCGCAACACCCGGCCGGGGCCGGCGGCGTTGTCGGCGACGGCCTGGCTGCGCTGTGTCCCGGTGACGCAGACGTCGTCGCCGAGGAACGCCTCGCGCCACACGTACCCGGCGACGCAGGTGTGCGGGCCGTACGGGCCACTGACCCAGCGGCTCGTGGCGACCGCGTTGTCCGCCAGCACCTGGGAGCGGGTCGTACCGCTGACGCAGACGTAGTCGGACTGGTCGGCGTCACGCCAGACGTACCCGCTGACGCAGGTGTTCGGGCCGGACACCAGGCGGGCCGGATTACGCCGGGACGGGGCGGCGGCGTTGTCCGCGGCGGCCTGGCTGCGCTGTGTCCCGGTGACGCAGACGTCGTCCCCGGCGTACGCCTCGCGCCACACGTACCCGGCGACGCAGGTGTGCGGGCCGTACGGGCCGTTCACCCAGCGGCTCGCGGCGGCGGCGTTGTCCGCCCACACCTGGCTGCGGGTGGCACCTGTGACACAGACGAGGTCGCCGGCACGGGCCTCGCGCCAGACGTACCCCTGCAGGCAGCGGTTGACCACGTCGGTGGTCACCGTCACCGACGCGGTGTTGCCGGAGAGCCAGTTCACGGCGATCTGCACACCGTTGGCGTTGAGCGACTGGGCCGGGCCGCCGCCGGGCCCGGTGCGCAGCAGGGTGGGGGTGCCGTTGCGGACCTCGTGCAGCAGCACGGTGTCGGCGGGGATGCCGGCGCTCCAGCCGGTCTTGCGGCGGAACTCGACGGTGTAGTAGCGGAACAGGTCGGCCGGGTCGAACGGGATCCGGATCAACTGCGTGCCGCTCGCGGCGGGCACCTCCAGCGGGGCCAGCGTGACGGTGCGCGAACCGACCCCGTCGGCGGCCATGGTGAGGATCCGGTTCTTCGGCAGCCAGCCCAACTCGTCGCGGTGCGGCCCGTTGAGCCCGACCGCGCTCGTGCCGTAGTTCGCGGTGGTGAACGCGTAGATGTTCATCGCGCTCATCTCGTCCCACGGGTCGTCGTACTCGCCCGGTTGGGACCAGGGCGCGTTCTGGTACGTCGTGTCGTTGGAGAACGAGTGACCCAGGTTGTAGCCGTGCAGCATCTCGTGCGCGGCGAAGCCGACGTTCCAGGCACCCGGGTCGAGCAGCACCCGGCCGCCGGCCGCGCCGGAATCCACCCAGTCGTTGAGCATGACCGCGATCCGGTTGCCGGCGGGCACCGCGTAGCCGGCGGTCGCCGCGGTGTCCACGCAGCGCTGGATCCGGGTCCATCTGTCGATCGACTGGAACTGCGCCAACGTGTACGGCATCGGGTACCAGCCCCGCACCACCGAGCCGGCCAGCGACACCCGCCCGCCGGACTGGTCGGCGAGGTAGTCCGCCACACCGCCGGTGCCGACCCCGGCCGCGGTGAGGAAGTTGGCGAAGTGCGACGGCGGTTGTGGCTCCGCCGGCTTGTCGCTGAACTTGCACAGCAGCACCGACCAGGCGGTGGCGTTGCGGATCGGGCTGGCCGACGCCGCCGAGGGCGGCAACGCCACCGCGCCCAGCACGGCGCAGCCGAGCGCCACGGCCGACGCGGCGACCCGACGGAGGATTCTGGACTTCACGCGCGCTCCCATCCCTGTGGCCCGGCCAACCCGGGCCCGGAGTCCACATCGGAGCACCGAGGGTGAGTGGATCGGCACGTTGAGTCGCGTAGGCGACGGGCCGGAATCCGACTGCGCGGAGCGTCGACGGCCTGCCGGACGGGTGATCGCCAAGCCCCGTGGCCCCGGCGATCACCCGTCGAGCGGCTACGCGATCCGACGCACCCGGCGGATGGCGAGGTAGAGCAGGAGCACGGCCAGGGCGACGAAGATGCCGGTCTCGATCCCCTGGAACAGCCAGAACCGGTCCGCCGGCTGGTACAGCTGCCAGTTGTACGCGCCCGGCTCAAGCCCCAGCTCGGCACCGCAGACCCGATCGTCCGGCCCCTTGCCGCCCGGCGGACACTGGATCCGGCCGCCCTCAGCGATCATCGTCCCGTCGGGGTTCCGGACGCCCTGGGTGAGGATCCAGTCCCCCCGGCTGATCTCCGGTGGGCCTTCCCCCTCGATCGGGAACGTCTGGGTCCGGGCCGGCTGGTAGTGCCGTCGGGCCAGCAGCTCCACCGCCGCCCGGACGCCGATGTAGCCGGCGAGGGTGATGCCCATGGCGGGCAGCATCCGCTTCCAGACGGTGCCGGCGAAGATGCCGAGCGCCACGGCGAACAGGGTGTACCCGATCGGGACGATCCCCTGCAGGTCGAAGACGATCATGCCGAACCGGCCCTCGTGCGCGGCCTTGGTGAGCGGGTCGACCCACCAGGACATGCCCAACCCGTAGACCGTCGCGAGGGCCAGGACGGCCGCGCCCACCAGACCGAACTTCACCAGGGCCCAGCGGGTCCGGCCGACGCCCTGGGTCCAGACGAACCGGTGCGTGCCGTGCTCCACCTCGCGGGCGACCAGCGGCGCGCCCCAGAAGAGGCCGACAAGGGCCGGCAGGGTGATCAGCAGTACGGCCACCAGACTGAGGCTGCCGTACTGGTTGCCGAAACGCCGATAGCCCGCGTCGCACGTCTCCCGGGTCGCCTGCGCCACGTCGGCGCGGGCGAGCTGGCTGGCGCAGTCGGTCAGCCCGAGGTCGCTGAAGGTGTTCCGCATGGCCAGGCCGATGGGCACCAGCAGGGCGGCGAGCGCCACGAGCCCCAGCAGGGTGTAGAGCGCCTGCTTGCGGTGTTGCCGCCAGGTCAGCCAGATCATGCTGCCACTCCCCACTCGCTGTGCCGGGTCTGCGTGGTGCCGTCGGCCAGGTAGGCCAGCACGACGTCCTCCAGGCTGACCTCGCGGACCGTCCAGGCCGGGTCGGTGACCGGGCCGTCGGTGCGGACCAGCAGCGTGGACTGCCGGTCGGTGTGGCTGGCCCGGACCACGGCGGCGACGCCCCCGATGACGCCGCCGTCGTGCCGGGGGCCGATCAGTTGCCGGTGTTCGGCGACCAGGTCGTCGACCGTGCCGGTGAGCTGCACCTGGGCGGAGTTGAGCACGATCAGGTAGTCGCAGACGCGTTCCAGGTCGGCCAGCAGGTGCGAGGAGAGCAGGACTGTGGTGCCGGACTCGGCGACGCTGCCCATCAGCGACTGGAGGAACTCCCGTCGGGCCAGGGGGTCGAGGCTGGCGACCGGTTCGTCGAGCAGCAGCAGCCGGGGCTGCTTGGCCAGCGCGAGGGCGAGCGCGACCTGGGCCCGTTGGCCGCCGGAGAGCTTGCCGACCGGACGGTCCGGGGGGATGCCGAGCTGCGCCAGTCGCTGGCGGGCCAGCATGGCGTCCCACCGCCTGTTCAGCTTGCCACCGGCGATGACCAGCTCGGCGGCGGTGAAGTCCCGGTACAGCGGGGTGTCCTGGGCGACGAACCCGATGTCGGCCAGGCCCTCCGTGTCGCCGTACGGGGATCTGCCGAACACCCGCACCTCGCCCGCGTCGGGCTTGAGCAACCCGACGGCCAGGTGCAGGAGCGTGCTCTTGCCCGCACCGTTCGGCCCGACCAGTGCGGCGATCCGGCCGGCCGGCAGGTGCAGCGAGCAGTCCCGCAACGCCCAGGTGCTGCCGTACCGCTTGCCCAGCCGGTCGGCCTCCAAGACCATGTCCATCCTCTGTTCCTCTCGATCCGCCTGCGTCCGCCGCCTCGCGGCGGCGCGGCGCTTGTTTCGGTGTCTGGTGGTTCGCTCGCCGCGCTCGCTCAGGCGGGCTCCTTCTGCGGGGCGTCGTCGGCGAGGGTGGCGCGCAGCGTGGTCTCCACCAGGGCGATGACGTCCTCGGCCGAGAGGCCCGCGTCCTGCGCGCGCTGCAACCAGGCGACCAGGTCCTCGCGGAGCTCGGCCTGGTTGGGCAGGGACGCGCCGGCCAGGGTGCGCTGCACAAAGGTGCCCACCCCGGGTCGGCCACCGACCAGACCCTCGATCTCCAGCTCCCGGTACGCCTTCAGCACCGTGTTCGGGTTGATCGCCAGTGACTGCGCGACGTCCCGGACCTTCGGCAACTGGTCGCCCGGCGTCAGCAGACCGACGCGCAGCGCCTGCTTCACCTGCTGCACGAGCTGCATGTAGGTGTTCACCTTCGACCGGCTGTCCAACACGAACTCGATCACTCGCGATGATCCTTCCTGTTGTCCTACGACAGTAGGACTAATAGACAGCTTCATCGGTGCCCTCGTCGCTGTCAAGCACGACGCGGCGCGTCGCGGCGGCCAGCTTCCGTGGTGGCGGCCCGGGTGCTGCGGACAGCCTGGAGGGGGTGCACGCCGGGCTCGCCAGAGCATCGGCACCGCGGCGGCTCTGCGGGTCGTCGCCGGTTGAGCTTCGCTGGCCACCCGTCCAGGTGCGGACGTCCGCACAAGCGTGATGCCGGTGAGTCATCTTGATGACTCACCGGCATCACACGTGTTGGCGACCCTGCCGCCGGCGACGGGCGGCCGGGCCGACGGCATACGCGGTCAGGTGCGGCGGCCCTCGTCGCGGGTGGAGATCACCTGGCGCTGTTCGAGGGCGTCGGCCGGGTTGGCGTCGGCCGGCAGCGACGTCACCTCCTCGAGCGTGCCCGCCGGGAGGGCGCCCTGCTCGGCCAGGTCCGCCTCGGACGCTTCCGGGTCGACGTCACCCGACACCCGGTCCGGCGGCCCGTAGTCGACGGCGTCCTGCCGTTGCTCGTGGGCGTCCGCCTCCGGGGGAGGAAACGTGTCGCCCTGATCATCTGAGTACGTGCTCATCGGAGCCTCCTGCCCGGCGGTTGTCGACATGCCGCCGGGCCGCTGCCTACCCCGCACCGCGAAACTCAGACCTGCCACCCGGTCACGATCCGCTGGCGCGGCAGTGCCCCCCGGTCGTGCCCCGGACCGTCGTCGGGGCGCCAAGATCCACGGGTGCCGGGCCGCCCGTGCAGCTCAGCGCGCCCACCTGGCCGCCGGCGAGGACGGGCGCCGACGCGGTGCCGGTCAGCGCCAGCGGCCCGGCGACCCGCGCTCCCACCACCGTGACGTGGTCGGTGGTGCCGGTCAGCGCCACCGCGCCGCGTACCTCGGTGTTCAGCAGCTCCACCACGGCGGCGCGGGAGGAGGCCAGGCTGCCGGCGATGGTGGATCCCTCGGCGACCAGGGCGGCGCCGGCCGCGACGGTGACCGGGCCGGCCACTGTCGCCGTGCGCAGGCAGGTGACGCCGTCGGTGACCGTCAGCGGGCCGGTGTGCCGGCCGGTGACCACGCGGCTGCAGGCCGGTGGTGGCGGGATCAGGGTGGCCACGAACGCGCGCGCGGCCCCGATGTTGCCGACCGCGTCGATGCCCCGGTAGTCGATGGTGTGCCGGCCGTACCCGGGGGACCGCTCGGTGAACGGGGACACCGACAGGCCGCCCGAGCCGAGGTTGCCGTAGACCAGGCCGTCCACGTCGGTGCCGGTGGCGGTGAACCGGAACGGCGACCGGGCGTCGGTGGGCCAGCCGTAGTAGTTGTGCCACCCGTCGCCGTCGAGCCGGAACTCGGCGGTGACCTGCCCGGCGCTGTCGTCCGTGCCGGTGAGCCCCATGGTGAAGGGGCCGTTGTACACGTACTCGGTGGGTCGGCCCGGCCGGGTCACGGTGAGCAGCGGCTCGGAGAGGGCGGACGTGACGTCGGGTCCGGTCGCGTCGACAGCCCAGGTGCGGGTCACCACCGCCCGGGTCACCGGGTCGCTGACCCGGGCGGTCAGCCGGTGGGTGCCGCGCGACAGCCGCAGAGCGCCCAACTGGACGTCCCGGTCGCTGCCCGTGTCGGCCACCGGCCGGCCGTCGAGCGACCAGCGCACGCGTGGGACCCGGTCGGTCGGCTGGCTGGTCCGCACGTACACCACGTCGCGGGCGCCGACCGGTCGGTCGGTCGCGGTGGAGTCGGTGATCGCGAGTGGCTGCGCCACCGGCGGGGTGCGCACACCGGTGTCCACCGTCCAGGTGCGGGTCTGGGTCAGCGAGGGTGCGCGGCGCACCGCCGGGTCGCGGACGAACTCCGTCGGGTCGGTCACCGTGGCCGTCACGGTGTGCCGGCCGGGCTTGAGGCGCAGCGTCCGCAGGTCCAGGTGGCGGGCGTTACCGGTACGCGGCACCGCCCGGCCGTCCACCGACCACGTCACGGTCAACGCGTGGCTCACCGGGTGCAGGGTGTCCACCCAGAGCAGCCGGTCCGGGCCGACCGGCTGGTCGGTGGCCGTGCCACCCTCGACGATGCCGACCCGGCCCGCGATCCGCTCGGTCAGCTGCTCCCGGCCGACCTGGTCGAAGTAGAAGCCCAGCGACTTCATCATCGAGTGCCGGCTGGGCCGCCACACCCCGCGTTGGAGGTACAGGCCGCCCTCGTAGCGGCCGATCGTGCCGCCCGCCTCGCTCGGCTCGCCCAGCCAGCGCCACCACTTGGCGCGGGTGTCGCGCATCTGCCGCTCGGTCAGCACCGTGTGGTGCGCCGAGTCCGGTTCCGGCCCCTCGTACGTGTCGCCGGGCACCCCACGGCCGTAGTAGTCGTACTCGTCCTGCAGGCCACCGAGCGAGTGCCCCAGCTCGTGCGGGCTGATCAGCGCGGAGAGCGCGTTGCCGCCGGAGGCGGTGGCGTTGCTGCCGCCCGCCCCACCGTAGGTGCCGCTGTTGGCCAGGGCGATCAGCTGCCGGTTGCCCGGGGTGGTGCCGACGGCCAGATCGGCGTACGCGTTCGCGGCGGCGCCGTCGACGGTGAGCAGGCGTTGCACGCTGGCCGGGTTGCAGCCACCCCAGAAACCCATGTCGAGGACGGTGTCGCGCTGCGGCGCGGACAGGCCGGGGTCGCAGTCCACCCCGGACTCGGGTGAGACGATCTCGACGGCGTAGACGTTGAAGTAACTGCGGTAGGACTTGAACGGCTCGATCGTCCACAGGGTGTTGAGGTGTCGGTCCACGTGTGACCGGAAGGCCGGCAGGTCGGCCTCGGTGTAGCCGTCGCCCAGCAGCACCAGGTTGAACCGTTTCGCCGGATCACCTGTCACCTGGATCGGCACCACCGTGGCGGCGTCCACCGGTGCGGCCGCGGCCGGTGTGGCGACCGCCAGCCCCGCCGCGACGAGCGCCGCGACGCACAACCCCGCTCTGATCCGCACCCCGCGCCCCTTCCGTCGTGCCGGGCGGCCGGACGGCGTCGGACGTCGGACCCGGCGGGGCGCCGTCGCCCGGGTCGGCCGTGACCGCGGTCACCTCGGACCGTACCGGGGTGCGGGCCGACACGTAAGCCCGCGCCGTCCCCGGCGCATCGTGGGGGCGGGGTGACCGTTCGGCTCGCGGGGTGACAGCACGTCGACGACGCGCGACTACCTCCGCCGCGCCGGCCACGCCGGTGGCCGGGATCGGCCAGGATGGGCAGGTGGCCGGTCTCGGCCGCGACGAGGAGGGTGGGCGATGCGGGTAAGCGGGCGGTTGACCTGGGGGCGGCGTACCCGTGCGGGTGTGGCGTCGGCGGCGCTGCTCGCCGCGGCGGTGGCGCCGGCCGTCGCGCTGACGCCGGCAGCGGCGGGTGCGGCGGCGGCCGGGACGCCCGTCTGCCAGGTGCGCGACGACCGGCTCCGGGAGCTCTCCGGCATGGTCGCCACCGACGACGGGTACGTCATGATCAACGACGGTGCCGACGACGAGGCCCGCCGCCGGATCTTCTTCCTCGACAAGCGTTGCAAGGTGGTCCGGGCGGTGGCCTACCCATCCCGCCCCCGCGACACCGAGGACCTGGCCATCGGCCGCGACGGCACGGTCTGGGTCGCCGACATCGGCGACAACGACCACTCCCGGGAAACGATCGCCCTCTGGCGGCTCGCTCCCGGGGCGGACGAGCCGGTGCTGCACCGGATGACGTACCCGGACCGCCCGCACGACGCGGAGGCGTTGCTGCTCGACGCGTCCGATCGGCCGGTGGTCGTCACGAAGGGCGGCAGCGGCACCGTCTTCCTGTACGCCCCGACCGCCGCGCTGCGGTCCGGGGCGACGACGCCGTTGGCCTCGGTCGGCCAGGTGACCCTGCCGACGACCAGCACCAGCAACCCGTTCTCGTTCCTCGGGCGCGGCGTGATCACCGGCGCGGCGAGCGCGCCGGACGGGCGCCGGGTGGTGCTGCGCAGTTACGCCGACGCGTTCGAGTACGACGTGCCCGACGGCGACGTGGTCCGCGCGCTGACCGCCGGCACCGCGCGGATCACCCCGTTGCCGGACGAACCCCAGGGCGAGTCGATCACCTACAGTCGCGACGGCCGCTCGTTGCTCACCGTCTCCGAGTCCGCCGACCAGCCACCCGGCACCCGTCCGACGATCCTGCGCTACCCGGCCACCGACGGACCGGCCACCGCCGCGCGCCCGACAGATTCCGCCGCTTCGGCGTTGCCCACCCTCGCCCGACCGATCGCCGAGGACACCACCGGCCCGGGCAACCGCACCTGGCTGGTGGCGGCCGGCGTCGGAACACTCGTGGCGCTGCTCGGGCTGGCCGGTGTGCTGCGGAGGAGGCACACGGCGCGCCGGTGACCCAACTCCGGCGGTGCGGCAGGATGGTGGGATGTCCGTGCTGTCCACGTTGCGTCACCCGATCGTCGCGGCCCCGATGGCGGGCGGCCCGTCCACGCCAGCGCTGGTGGCAGCCGTCTCCGCCGCCGGTGGGTTGGGCTTCCTGGCCGCCGGGATGATCGACACCGAGCGGTTGACCGCCGACATCGCGCAGGTTCGCGCGCGCACCGACCGGCCGTTCGGCGTCAACGTCTTCCTGCCCGACCCCGGCGGCGTCGACGAGGCCGCCGTCCGGGCGTACGCCGAACGGCTCGCCCCGCAGGCCGCCGCGCGCGGGGTGCGCCTGGGTGAGCCGGTCGGCGGGGACGACGCGTACCCGGAGAAGGTGGCCGCGCTGCTCGCGGACCCGGTCGGAGTCGTGTCCTTCGTGTTCGGGCTGCCCGAGCGGGCGGTGGTGGTCGCGCTGCGCGAGCGGGGCACCGAGGTGTGGGCCACCGTCACCCGCCCGGAGGCCGCGGCGGCCGCCGCCGACCTGGGCGTGGACGCGGTGGTGGTGCAGGGCACCGAGGCCGGCGGGCATCGCGGGGGTCTGCCGGACGACGACGACTACGCGCTGCTGCCCCTGCTGCGGCTGGCCGCCGCCCGCTGCGACCGGCCGCTGGTCGCGGCCGGCGGCATCGTCGACGGCCCCGCACTGGCCGCCGTGTTGGCCGCCGGCGCCGCCGCCGGGCAGCTCGGCACGGCCTTCCTGCGCTGTCCGGAGGCGGGCAGCTCGCCGATGCACCGCGCGGCGGTGGCCGGGACCACGCCGACGGCGCTGACCCGGTCGTACACCGGCAAGCGAGCCCGGGGAATGGCCAACGACTTCCTTCGCCAGCACGACGCGTCGGCGCCGACCGGTTACCCGCAGGTGCTGCACCTGACGCGTCCGCTGTTGGCCGCCGCCCGGCGCGACGGGGACGCGTCGGTCGCCAACCTGTGGGCGGGGCAGGCGCACCCCCTCGCGCGGGACCTGCCGGCGGCCGAGGTGGTCGCCGGGGTGAGTGCCGGTGCCCGAGCCGCGCTGGCGGCGGCGGTCGAGCGGTCGACGCGCTGGGGCTGACCGGCAGCCTCGGGCGGTCGGGACCGCCGGCCGGGAAACCCGTAGAGTCTCGCCGTGATCGAGATCGGTGCGCAGGTCGACCTGTCCCACCCGCCGGACCGGGTCTGGCGCGCACTGGCCGATCGGTCGCTGCTCGGACGGTGGTTCGCCGAGGCCGACACGGTCGAGGGTGTCGCGGACCGCCTGCTGCTGCACACGGCCGAGTTGCCCGGCTTCGAGGCCAACGTCGAGGTCGAGGTGACCGAGCGGCAGGAGCCGACACTGCTCGTGCTGGCCTGTGACGAGGCCGGCCGGCTCAGCGAGTTGACCTGCGCGGTCACGGCCACCAAGCAGGGCTGCCGGTTGGAGGTGCGGGAGGTCACGACGCACGGCGCGTGGTCCGCCGAGCAACACGACCCCCGCGAGCAGCAGTTGCGCCAGGCGCTCACCGTACGTCTGCCGGCGATCCTCGACTGGCTCGCGTTCCAGCAGGTCGACCTGCGCCGCGGCGACGGCGCGCTGACCGCCGAGCTGCCGCTGGTCGGCCCGCGCGGCGCGTCCGGCCGCACCCGCCGCCGACGTCGCACACTCGTCGTCGCGGTCGCCGGGGCCGTGCTGGTGGCGGGGACGGCGGCCTGGCTGACGTTGCCGCCGGAGTCGAAACCCGCCGCCGCACCGGCGCCGACAACCTCACCGTCGCCGTCCGTGACGGCCGGCAAGACCGCCGTCGCGCCGACGGCCACCCCCTCGGTGCGCCCCGCGCGGACCACCGCGTCGGCCACCACCCGCCCGAGCCAGACCCCGTCGGCGACGCCCTCGCCCACGCCCGAGTCCGCCGCGCCACCCCCGCCACCCCCACCACCGGCGGCCGTGGTGGCCCGGTACGAGACCGACTCCAGCCGACTGTTCGGCTACACGGGTGAGATCGTGGTCGACAACCCGGGCGGCGCACCGGTGGCGGACTGGGCCGTGGTGGTCACCCTCGGCGAGGGCACCACGCTCGACGATGTCGACGGCGCGAACTGGCGACAGGACGGGCGGACGATCACCTTCACCGGAGCCGCCGTGGCGGCCGGGGGATCCCAGACGATCAGCTTCGACGTCCGCGACAGCCGGCCGAAGGCCCGGGGCCCGGAGAGCTGCGTGATCGGCGGGCAACCCTGCGCGGGCCTCTGACCAGGCCGTGTGTCGAAGTCCTCGGCCGGCCAGGGGCTTTGACACACGCACGCCCTAGGCTGCCGTCATGGCACTGCTGCACAAGGCGACCCTGCGCCCCACGAAGCTCGAACTGCTGGCGATCTGGCTCCCCGACCGACCCTGGTACACCGGGCCCGCCGCTGCCGAGGTGGTGAGCCGAGGGGCCTACCGCTTCGACGATCCGGCCGGCGAGGTCGGCATCGAGACGATACTGGTCGGGGCTCCCGACGGGCCGGTCCACCACGTTCCGCTCACCTACCGAGCCGCACCCCTCGACGGTGCGGACACCTGGTTGGTCGGCACCACCGAGCACTCGGTGCTGGGCCGGCGCTGGGTGTACGACGGCTGCGTCGACGAGGTGTACGCTGCCGCGCTCGCCCACGCCATCCGCACCGGCTCCGGCCAGGCGGAGCAGTACTTCGAGGTGGACGGTCGGCGTGAGGTGCGCGAGCCGAGTGTGACGGTCACCGTCAGCGGCGCCGGGAACACCGACGCGGCACCGGTCGGCGCCGTGCGCCGGGTGGTCGACGAGGACACCACGCTCGTCGTCACCGACTCCGTCGAGTTGGTCGTCGTCCGTCGCCCCGGCGCTGTCGACGCCGCCGGTGCTGCCCTGCTCGGCAGCTGGGACGGGCAGCCGACGAGCGTGCCGCTGGCGTACGTCCGGACCCGCTGACGGTGCGGTGGGCGGCCCGACTCGTCGAGCCGCCCACCGCGTTCACCACTGCGCCGGAGGCGGGGGCGGCGACACGGGCGGCCGGTCGTCGCAGGTGATGGTGTTGGGCAGCAGCCACGGCGCGAGCCACCCGCCGTCGTTGCCGCCGAGGTCGGTCAGCGTGAACTCCGAACCGGCCGGGGTGAAGTGGAACGAACCGCAGTTGTTGACCGCCACCGCACCCACGTTGCGGGCGTCCACGTTGGCGAACGACGCCGACCCGGCCGAGCGGGCACTGACCACCGACGTGCCGGTGCCGTCGACCCGGACGTCCCGGAACCGCACGTTGGAGATCGAGTAGAGGTCCTTCACCGGCCAGTCGCTGACCAGCATGATCGCGTTGTAGGTGCTGTCGAGGTACGCGTCGCCGGTCACCTCGACGGCCGCCTCGATGCTGCGGTCCAGGGCGAAGACCCAGATCGCGCCGAGCCCGATGTTCCAGTTCAGCTCGTACGTGCCGGCGCGGGCGGTGGTGTTGTTGGTGAACCGCAGGTGCCCGGTGAACGGCTCGGCGCCGAAGCGGGCACCGGCGTGTAGACCGCTGCCCTCGCGGACCGGGTCGGCGACCAGGTTGTGCGAGACGGTGGTGTCGGTGCCGCCGTAGATGGCGATGCCGTTGGCCAGCGTCGGTGACTGCACGGTGTTGTGGTCGAACGTGTTGCGCGCGTTGGCCGTCTTCTCCGACCACATCGCCAGACCGTCGTCGCCGGTGTTGCGGACGAAGTTCTGCGCCACCAGGGAGTCGGTGACGCCGGTGTGGAAGTTGAGCGCGTCGGCGATCTGGTCGACGACGATGTTGTTGGTGACGCGGACGTTGCGCATCGGCCCGTCGAACCACAGGCCGGCCTTGGTGTGGTGCAGGTAGAGGCCGTCGATCGTGGAGTCGCTCATCGCACCGCCGATGGCGTTGACCTGGTCGGTGTCGATGCGCTCCCGGACGTCCCCCTCGATCGCGAAGCCGGACAGGTGCACGTTGTGGCTGCCGCCGTCGGCGGCGTCGCGGCCGTAGAACCCGACGCCGGTGTGCACCGAACCGTCCGGCGCGGGGGTCGGCAGGGCGACCTCGCGGCCCTTGATGGTCGTGTACCAGTTGCCGGCGCCCTCGATCGTCACGTCGTCGACGATGATGTGCCGGTTGACCTGGTAGGTGCCCGGCGGGACGTACACCGTGAGGTGGGCGCGTCGGGCGAAGGCGATGGCCCGGTCCAGTGCGTCGGCGGAGTCCCGCCGGCCGGTGGGGTCGGCGCCGAACGCGAGCACGTTCGCCGCGAGCAGTCGGACGTGCGGCGGCGCGACCAGCTCGGAGTCGAGCAGGTCGATGACGGTCCAGGCGGCGGCGCTGCCGGTCGGTGCGGTCAGGCGGATCGTGTCACCGGCCCGGTAGGTGCGTCCGAGCAGCAGCCGCTGCTCGTCGTAGAAGTGGGTGGGCCGAAACGGCGTGCTGATGACCGGGGTCGGCGTGGTGACCGCCGGCACGCACTGGCACTCGGTGATCCACCAGTCCGGGTGCAGCAGCCCGGCCGACGGGTCGTTGGTGAACGGGTACTGGTTGTAGAGCCACGAGTACTGCGAGGTGAGGGTCATGGTGCGCAGGTGCTTGCCGTTGACGGCGACCCGCAGCGGCGCGGTGATCCCACCACCCTGTGGCGCGTCCGGGATGCTGTACCGCACGGTGATGCCGTTGGCCGCGCTGGGCAGGACGAACTCCACGTACTCGCCGGGGGTGAGCCGGACCGCCCGGCGACCGGAGGCCTCCGCGGGCAGTGTGTAGGCGGACCGGTCGGGGCCGATGACCTCGCCGTTGGTGCGGGCGTTCTCCGCCTCCTGCTCGACGAAGTCGACGTCGGCGCCGCGCCCGGCGACAAGCGCCGGGTCGAGGGCGGCGCGGGTGACCACCGGCCGCGCGGCGGCGGACGCGGATGGACCGGCGACGGCCACGGCGGGTCCGGCGACCAGCACGGCGAGGCCGGCCGCGAGCGCGACGGCGGCGCCGGTGGGCCGGCCGGGTCGTCCCCGTGCGGACAGGATGCTGCGAATCATCGGTGACCCTCCTGGGTGGGTGGTGGTGGAGGTCCGCCCGGCGCTTCCCCGACGCCCGACATTGATCGCCATGATGCAGCACCGGACATCGCTCTGCAAGACGACAATCGAAGCACGAAAATAGACGACTATTAAGCCGCAAGAAATGGACGATTGGCGAGTTGAGGTGTCGCGCCTCGCCTGCGCCCGGACCGGCCACGGCCGGCGTACGCTGGGCCGCGTGGATCAAGAAGACCGGATCGCCCTGTTCCTCGACTACGAGAACCTCGCGTTGGGGGCACGCGATCACCGTGGCGGCGCGGACTTCGACTTCCGGCCGATCGCCGACGCGCTCGCCGAACGGGGGCGGGTGGTGGTCCGTCGGGCGTACGCCGACTGGTCCTACTTCGACGAGGACCGCCGGATGCTCACCCGGTCCCACGTCGAGCTGATCGAGATCCCGCAGCGGATGGGTGCCTCCCGCAAGAACGCCGCGGACATCAAGATGGCCGTCGACGCGATCGAGCTGGCGTTCGAGCGTGACTACATCTCCACCTTCGTGATCTGTAGCGGCGACAGTGACTTCACCCCGCTGGTGCACAAGCTTCGCGAGTTGAACAAGCGGGTCATCGGCGTCGGGGTCGAGGGGTCGACGTCGGCGCTGCTCCCACCCGCGTGCGACGAGTTCCTCTACTACGACCGGCTGGAGGGTGTGGACATCCCGCCGACCCGCAGCCGGCGTGGTCGTCCGACCCGGCAGTCCAGCTCCGACCAGCGCCCACCCGAGACGGAGCTGGAGCGGGAGCCGGAGCCAGAGCCGGAGGTGGGCCGTCGACCCGCCGGCGAGGAGCCCGGCCGGGACGTGGACGCACTCGCCGTCCAGGTCGCCCAGACGGTGGCCGGGTTGCAGGGCAGCGCCAACGGCGAGGTCACCGCCTCCCGGCTCAAGCGCACCCTGCTGCGCAAGGACCCGACGTTCAGCGAGTCCGACTACGGGTTCCGTACCTTCGGGGAACTGCTGCGGCACCTCGCCGAGCACAACGTGATCGAGCTGGCCGAGGGGCCCGCGAAGGGTGACCCCGAGGTCTCGCTGCCCGAGCACGGCGACCGGGAGGTGGCGTTCGGTCTGCTCCGTGGGGTGGTGGCGGAGCTCGGCAGCAGCGGCAACCCGGTGGCGCTGTCCGGGTTGAAGAACCAACTGCGGCGGGCTCGGCCCGACTTCAGTGAGAAGAAGCTCGGTTACCGCAGCTTCCTGCAGTTCTGCAAGGCCGCGGCCACCGGCGGGGCTGTCGACCTGCGGTGGAGCCCCGAAGCTGACGACTACCTGCTGACCACCCAGGGCTGAGCGCCGGGCCCGGGTGCGCCCGGCGGCGGGTCCTGGTGCGCCCGGCGGCGGGCCCCGGTGCGTCTGACGGCGCGGCCCGGTGCGCTCGACGGCCCATCGACCGCTGTCGAGCGGGAGTGCCGGACCTGCCCATAGGGTGGGCGGTAGGGCTGCCCGAGGGCGAGGTGAGGGTCGTCATGCCGGGACGTGGCGAATGGACGCTCGTCGGCCGCGACGACGAGCTGAAAATCATCGAGGACGTCGTGTCGGCGCGACTGCCGGGGCTGGTGCTGGTCGGTGACGCCGGGGTGGGTAAGACGCGGCTGCTGCGGGAGGCGCTCGCCCGCGCGGCCCAGGACGGCGTGGAGTGTCACTGGGTCTCCGCGACCGGAGCGGCCCGCTCGATCCCGTTCGGCGCGGTCTCGCACCTGATCCCCGCGCCGACCCGACCGCGTGCCGATCCGGTGGGGCTGGTCGGCACGGTCGAGCGCGACTTCGCGCGGCGCGGCGGCGGCCGTCCGATCATGATCGGCATCGACGACGCCCACCTGCTGGACGAACCCTCGGCCGGGCTGCTGCACCAGCTCGCCGTGCACGGCCTGGCCGTGGCGGTGGCGACCGTCCGGGCGGGCCTTCCGCTCTCCGACGCACTCACCTCGCTGTGGGCCGGTTCCGGCCGGCGACTGGACGTCCGCCCGCTGCCGGCCACCGCGGTGGAGCACCTGCTCGACGAGGCCGCGCCCGGCCCGCTCGACGCGATCAGCCGCCGCCGGCTGACGCGGCTCGCCGACGGCAACCCGCTGCTGCTGCGGGAGTTGCTGGCCGACGCCATGGACACCGGCGGGCTCCGCGAGTCGCGGGGGGTCTGGCGGTGGCGCGGCACCGCGTCGGGCAGCCCTCGGCTGGCCGAGCTGGTCAGCGCCCGGCTGCGTGCCCTGGAACCAGCCGCCCGCCAGGTGTCGGAGGTGGTCGCCTGCGGCGAACCGCTCTCGCTGGCGCTGCTGGAACGGTTCACCGACCCGGTCGCCATCGAGGCCGCCGAACGCAGCGGCATGGTGGTCGCGGAACGCTCCGGTGCCCGCACGGCGCTGCGGATGGCCCATCCGCTCTACGGGGAGGCGCTGCGCGCCTGCATGCCGGCCAGCCGGTCCCGCACCGTGTTCGGGCAACTCGCCGACGTGCTGGCCAGCATGCCGCTGCGGCGGCGGGACGACGCGCTCGTCGCCGGGGTGTGGCAACTTCGGTCGGGCAGCGTCCGGCATCCGGACATCGCGCTTGCCGCCGCCCGGCAGGCCATCGACAGGTTCGACATCGACCTGGCCGAGCGGTTGGCCCGCACGGCGTACGACGCCGCGCCGGGCTGGGAGGCGCAGTGGCTGCTGGCCCGGGTGTTGCAGTACCAGGCGCGCAGCCAGGAGGCGCTCGACATGCTTCCGCCGGCCCCGCCGCCGGGCAGCAAGCGCCTCGCCATGTGGGCGATCACCCGCGCCGGCCTGCTCTACTGGGGCCTGGACCGGATCGACGAGGCCCACGAGACACTGCGGCTGGTGCCGGCCGGCTCGCCCGGCCACGACCTGGCCGAGGCCACCAGGTCGTGGGTGCTGTTCTACGACGGCCGGTGCGAGGCCGCACTGGCCGTCGGCCAGGCCGTGCTGGCCCGGCCCGACACCGGGGTACGGGCAGCCAGTTGGGCGATCATGGGGGCGGCCTCGGCGGCCGGGATGCTCGGCCGGCTCGCGCTCGCCGACGAGCTGGCGGAGCGGGGCCGGGCCGTGCTCGCCGCCGAACCCGAGCGGATGCCGTGGAACGAGGCGCAGGTCGGGCTGGGGCTCTGCTACGCCCGGTACGCCGCCGGCGAGCTGGTCGGAGCCGCCGACCTGGCCGATCACGGCTATGCCGCGGCGGTGGCCAGCGACGCGCGGGGAATGGTCGCCGTGTGGGCCGGGTTCCGGGGGATCGTCGCCAAGACCCAGGGACGGCTCGACGCCGCCGAGGCCGACCTACGGGAGGCCATCGCACTTGTCGAGGAGAACGACCAGTACCACCTGGTGCGCACGTACTGGGCGGCGTTGGCGGGGGTCCGCGCCCTCGCCGGTGACCCGTCCGGCGCCCGCCGCTGGCTGGCCGCCGCGGACGCCCGGGAGCGCGCCGCGAACCGGATCTTCCACCCGTGGGTGGAGTTGGAGCGCGCGTGGGTGCAGGTGGCCGAGGGGGATCTCACCGCCGCGATCCGTACCGCCCGGCACGCCGCCGACCTGGCTCGGGGCAGCGAACAACCCACCATCGAGGCGGTGGCGCTCTACGAGTGCGCGCGGCTGGGCGCGCCCGACTCGGTCCGCGACCGGTTGGGCGCTCTCGCCGACCGGCTCGGCGGGCTGGCCTCGACGCTCGCCAGCGCGACCGACGGTCTGGTCCGCGATGACGGGCCGGTGCTGGAGACCGCCGCGGGTGACCTCGTCACCCGCGGCCACACCCTGCTCGCCGCCGAGGCGCTCGGTGCCGCAGCCCGGGCGTACGCGCGCCGCGGCCGGCCCCGGGTGGCGGTGGCGCAGCGGGCCGCGACGCTGGCGCGGGACTGCCTGGCGGTTCGGACACCCCTGCTCACCGCGACCGCGGCGGGCGCCGAGGAGGCGACGCTGACCCGCCGGGAGCGGGACGTCGCGATGCTCGCGGTGACCCTGCCCAGTCGCAGCATCGCCGACCGCCTCGGGTTGTCGGTCAACACCGTCAACAACAACCTGGCCCGCGTCTTCACGAAGCTCGGCGTTCGCAACCGCCGGGAGTTGGCCGTGGTGCTCGGCCACGACCGGCCGGGGCCGTCGGACAGGTCACCGGGTGCGACTCATCCTCCACAGTAGGTAAGGGCGACTGATCTACCGGGGTTACCGCACACCTGCCTACCGTGCGGTAACAACTACCGGCGCACCTCAGTCCCTGGAGGACGGCATGAGCCACGCACACCCGGGTGGACCGCCAGGACCGCGACCCACCAGGTCGTTCCACGTCCACAATGCTCTCTTCGCCGCCGGCGTGGCGGCGGCGGTGGCCATGGTCACCGCACTCGTCGCCCCGGCAGCCGGCGGCGCATCGGCCACACCCGTCGCCGCCAGCGCGGAGCGGGCGTCCTACGAGGCGCCAGCGTGCACCCGCGAGCTGGAGGGTACGACCTGGCTGCTCGACCCGTGCGTCAAGCCGGGCGAGAAACTCCCGGTGGAGGTGGAGGCGCGGCTCGCGCGGATCCGTACCCAGAAAGCCGCCGCCGCTGCCGACTGCCCGGACCCGACCGGATCGCCGTCGGCCTCGACCGCACCGACCCGGGCGACCCGGCCGCCCGTGACGACCGAGCCGGTCGCGAAGCGGGCCCTCGCCGCCACCGCGACCGCACCCACCACGACGGGTTCACCCAGCGCGACGGCGTCACCCAGCGCGACGGCGTCGCCCACCGGCACACCCTGCCCCTCCGGCAGCGCCTCGCCGTCGGGCAGCGCCTCGCCGTCGGGCAGTGCGTCGCCGTCGGGCAGTGCGTCGCCGTCGGGCAGTGCGTCGCCGTCGGGCAGTGCGTCGCCGTCGGGCAGTGCGTCGCCGTCGGGCAGCTCTTCGCCGTCGGGCAGTGCGTCGCCGTCGGGCAGCTCTTCGCCGTCGGGCAGTGCGTCGCCGTCCGGCAGTTCCTCGCCGTCCGGCTCCGCGTCGCCCAGCGGCTCGCCGGAGCCGACCGACCCGCCCAACCCGACCGACCCGCCCACCGGCGGACCGCCGTCGCCGCCGCCCCCGCCGCCGACCGGCTGCCCCAACGTGGCCGGCAACCCCACGCTCGTGGACGCGAACAAGGACCGGATCCGCTGCCGGGAGGTGCAGACGGTCACGAACGACACGGTGCTGACCCTGACCGGAGACTCGATCAGTTCGGCGCACCACCAGTTCGGCTTCGGGGTGGGCCCCGGCTGCCCGATGACCTCGTTCGACGGTCGCGGCATGCCCGGCAACAACGGCGTCTACAGCTACGGCCGGCGCTACTTCGACCTCAACGGCAGCGTCGTGGACTACGACAACTACGCGCGCACCGGCTACGGCACCGGCGACATCATCGCCGGCCGCGCGGGCCCCGACGCGTGCGGCAACGCCTGGGGTCGGGTGGCCAGCCCGCTCGGCCTCGCCACCGCCCGGATCGCGAAGGCGAAGGCGGACGGCCACAACGCGTACCACGCCACCACCGGCGGTGTGAACAACACCAACTGGAACACCGTGCTGATCCGGCTGGCCATGTGTCGCGCGCTGGAGTTCGCGGGGGAGAGCCTGAACCCCACAGGTCTGTTCCGCTTCGAGTGGGCGGCCGTCGGCGGCAAGCAGGGCATCGTCACCAACGGCGGTGGCTGCAACTTCTGGCTCGACCTGCCGGCCGGCGAGGACTACTACATCAACATCGGGGTGCCGCGTTACGACGGCCCGGCTCAGTACGCCGGCATCACCGCCGACGCCACCACCATTGTCAACTCGCTGCTGGCCGCCGGCGCGGACAAGGTCGTCTGGATGCTCTACTACGACATCACGCCGGCCAACGTCGACATCGGCCAGTATTCCTGGGCGAAGCTCAGGTCGCTGCTGCCCACCGGGTTGCAGTCCTACCTGCCGGCGGCCCCGGTGTCGACGCTGCAACCGCTGATCGACCCGCTCTGGGTGGGCACCGTGCGAACCGTGATCAACGATCTCAACTGGGCGGTCCAGCTCGGTGTGCCGTTCGACCCGGCCGTCCGGGTGGCGTTCCCGCCACCGTTCACGCCCGGTGACATCCAGATCACGGCCGAGGGCGGCTCGCCGCATCCCAGCCCCGCGGGCCAGGACGCGTTGGCGAACACCCTGGCCGGTGTGCTCAACGGCATGTGACCCGCCCCCCTGATCCGTCGCTCAGGACGGGGAGGATCCGCCGTTGCGGGTCCTCCCCGTCGACGCATGGGCCGAAATGCGCCGGAATTACGGCTATCGCCCTGGTATATGCCTACCTGCGACGTACCCTCGACGCAAAAATTGCTATACGGTCGGCGAATGAAGGTCGAGGAGCATTGGTGGAACGGAGACACGACCCCGCGCGGACGCCGGGACGTGTATATCCGTACTGACGGGCAGGGTTGGGAGGTCCGCGCCCAGATCGGTGGGGCGTCGGGTCGTGAGCGGGTGCAGCAGTGCCCAAGCCGGGCCTCGGCGGCCATCCTCGCCGACGCGTGGCGCGGCACCCACCCATCCTGGCGCGAGCTGAAGCAGCGCTGATCCGGCACCGGGCCGGGCCGGCAACGCTCCTGGGCTCCAGCCCGGTGCGCTCCCCGGCCGGCCCGGCGCTCGGCTCAGCTCACCAACGACGTTCAGGTCATGGCCTGTGCGGTTCCTTGATCAGTAAGTCGTCTGCGGCGTCGGATGTGACCACTCCTCATCAAGTGATCGAGGAACAGCGCGTGCGGCCCGTGTCCTCGCCGTCAGGCCGGGTACACGGAGGTCGGCCAGCCGTGCCCGATGGAGGTCGCCCCATGTCGCAGAGCCCGGACGAGGAGAACCCCCGGCTCGACGAGGAGGTCCGGGAAGCCGAGCGCCGGCTGGCCGACCTCACCACCTCATCGGACGACGCGCTGACCGACGACGACGCCCGCGTGCCCGATGACAGCCCGTCCGAGCAGGACGCCGACTAGCCGGCCCGTCACCGCCCACCGACCTTGCCCCCTTGATCCACTCGGGTTTGGTGATAACGCGGTATCCCGGACGCCGGGATGCCGCGATATTCATGAAGGCGAGTGGATCATGGCCGTCGGCACCGGGAAGTGCGCGGCTTCTGACCGGTGGCCCGTCAGCACCTGGACTCGCGCTGGTCGTGCCGGGGTGGAGTCGTGGGGTGGGCCTGCCCGGCGGATCTGGCCGAGCAGGCCCACGGTCGGCGAAGGAGAGCTCAGCGTTTGAGCGTGAAGGTGAAGTCCCCGGAAAGCCTGCCGCGCAACCGGACCGCCGAGACGAGCTTCCCCTCCATGATCAGTCTGTCGACCTCGGCTCGCGACAGACCGAAACCGTCAGCGATCAGTCGTACCGGCCGGACCGGGATCCGCGCCGCGAAGCGGACCGAGACGTCGACCGTCTCGCCGTCCGGGTGCTCCGATCCGCCGGTGTCGAGACGCCAGGCGTCGTCCCAGTCGAGGGCGACGCGGTTACGGCGTTGCACGACCGGGGCCTGGAGCAGGTCGGCGGTCAGTGTCGGGTCGTTGTGGTGCAGCCGGTCCAGCAGCTCGGGTCGGATCGAGCGTACGGTCACCCGCTCCAGGACCGCGAGCTTGGCCGTGTCCCCGCAACGGGTGCAGAGCACGAGGAGCCAGACGTCGATGAGCTTGTGGTTGGCGTTGACGCGGAATTTACCGCTTGGCCGGAAGCGCTCGGACGCGCACGCATGGCAGCGGCGGCGAACGAGCGGCAGGCAGGTGGGCACGACGGCCCAGTGAGTGCGCACAGAGGTACACCGGTTCCGTGAGAGGTCCGCAGCAAAAAGGGGCGCGGCGCACAGGCGCGACGCGCGACACATCAGCGCTCGGGAAGACTCACAGGGTGTACAACGGCACGTCCTTGCCTAGACGACCTGGTTCCGCAGCACGGTAGGCGCGCGAACCGCTGCCCCTCCACCGGTTTTCGGCGCATCGAGAGCGCCGGGACCACCCGCTCATCCCCTCGATGGAAATCGCGTTGATCGAAAGTTGTCGGCTCACTACGGTGCGTACGTCCGGGCGCAGGCGCGAGGAGCGGAGCTGACGTGACAGGTCCCACCGGCGCCGACGAGCCCACCGGCGGCGGGATGCGTCTGCTGCGACACAACCCGGCCTTCCGGGCGCTGTGGTCGGCTCGCGTCATCTCGTACGCGGGCGACTCGCTGAGCCTGGTCGCGTTGATGTTGCACGTGGAGGACAGCACCGGTCGGGCGTTCGCGATCGCACTGCTGCTGCTCGTCGGTGACTTCGCGCCGGCGCTGCTCGGCCCGCTCACCGGGGCGCTCAGCGACCGTTTCGACCTGCGCCGGGTCATGATCGGCGCGGAGTTGGTCCAGGGTGGTGTGCTGCTGCTGATCGCCGTACTGCTGCCGTCGTTGCCGGTGCTGCTGGCCCTGGTGGCGGTCCGGGCGATCGCCGGGCAGGTGTTCCAGCCCGCCTCCCGGGCGGCGGTGCCGGCCCTGGTACGCGACCGGGACCTGGAGTCCGCGAACTCCACTGTCGGGTTCGGCACCAACGGCGGCGAGGTGATCGGTCCCCTGCTCGCGGCGGCGCTGTTCCCGCTGGTGGGCGTACGCGGGGTGCTGCTTGTGGACGCCGTGTCGTTCCTGCTCTCGGCGGTCCTGCTGGCGTCGCTGCCGAGGATGTCGGTGCCCGTCGACGGCGATGCCGGCCGGGGTTCGCTGCTGCGCGACGCGCGGGTGGGCCTGGGCTACCTCTGGTCGACCCCGGTGGTCCGGGTGGTCGCGCTGGGGTTCTGTGCCGTCGTGGCGTTCAACGGCGTCGACGACGTGGCCCTGGTCCTGCTGGCCACCGAGACGTTCGACGCTGGCGGCTCGACCGTCGGGTTGCTGCTGGGCGCGGTCGGGCTCGGGTTGTTCGTCGGCTACCTGTTGCTGGGTCGGTACGGGGTGCGGGCGTCCACCGTCGGGCTGTTGATCGCGGGGTTCGCCATCAGCAGTGTCGGCAACCTGCTGACCGGGCTGGCCTGGGCGGTCGGCGCCGCCATCGTCATGCAGGCGGTCCGCGGACTGGGGATCGCGGCCATGGACGTCGCCTCCAGCACGTTGCTGCAACGGGTCGTCCCCGAGGCGATGCTCGGCCGGGTCTTCGGCAACCTGTACGGCGCGATCGGAATCGCCGCCGCGCTCTCCTACCTGGGCGGTGCCGTGTTGCTCGACGTCACCTCGGCCCCGACCACGCTGCTGGTCGCCGGCGCGGGCGGCACGCTGGCCACCGTCGCCACCGCCTGGGCACTACGGCGGAGCCTGCGCCGGACGACCCGCCCCGCCGGCGCCGTCGAGCCGGAGCAACGGGCGTAGCCCGCCCGCGGCGCGGCCGGAACAACGAGCCTGCCCGCCCGCGGCGCGGCCGGAGCGACGGGCGTTGCCCGGCCACGGCAGCACCGGACCAACGAGCCTGCCCGGCCACGGCAGAACCGGAACAACGAGCCTGCCCGGCCACGGCAGAACCGGAACAACGAGCCTGCCCGGCCACGGCGGAGCCGGAGCGACGGGCAGAGCCCGGTCGCGGCACAGCCGGCGTCGGTCAGGCGGTCGGGACCGGCAGCACCGCTCCTTCGGCCGCCGACCGGTGCGCCAGCTCGATCAGCTCGACCGTGGCGACCGAGTCCCGAGGGTCCACCGGCATCGGCGTGCCGTCGCGCAGCGCCGTCGCGACCTGCGCGTAGAAGCTCTGGTACGCGCCGGGCTCGGTCGGCACCGGCCGCAGGTCACCGTCGACGCCGAGCATGCCGTAGCGCTCCGGCGGGACCTCGCCCCAACCCGGCTGGCCCGGTCGGCCGCCCTCGTGCAGCGCCGCCTCCTGCACGTCGAGGCCGTACGTCGTGTAGCCGGCCCGGTCGCCCAGCACCCGCAGTCGGGGCCCGAGCTGGGCGGTCACCGCGCCCATCCACAGGTGCGAGTGCACCCCGTTGGCGTGGGTCAACGCCACGAAGGCGTCGTCGTCGACCGCCGCACCCGCACGGCGGCGGTCCACCTCCGCGTAGACGCGGTCGACCCGGCCGAACAGCTGCACCGCCTGGTCGACGAGGTGGGCGCCGAGGTCGAAGAGGGCGCCGCCGGCCTCCTCCGGACCGGCAAGCTCCCGCCAGCCCGGCTTGATGGACGGACGGAACCGCTCGAACCGGGACTCGAAGCGCAGCACGCGCCCCAACTCGCCCTGCTCCACCAGCCGGCGGGCGGTGAGGAAGTCGCCATCCCAGCGCCGGTTCTGGAAGACCGTCAGCGGCACCCCACGCTCGGTCGCCTCGCCGATCAGCGCGCGGCCCTCGGCGCCGGTCGGGGAGAGGGGCTTGTCGACGACGACCGGCAGCCCGGCGGCGAGGGCCGCGCGGGCCATCGGCACGTGCTGCCGGTTCGGCGTCGCCACCACGACTAGGTCCAGAGCGTCCGGGGTACGCCACAGCTCGTCGGCGTCGTCGACCAGGCGGGCGTCCGGGAAGTGCTGTCGGGCCTGCTCGCGTCGCTGCGGATCGCGGGTCACGATCGCGTCGAGCCGCAGCCCCGGGGTCGCGGCGATCAGCGGGGCGTGGAACACCCGACCCGCCAGCCCATACCCCAGCAGACCAACCCGCAGCGCCTCCGCCATGCCGTACCCCCGTCTCGCCGGTCCGCGCCCTTCGCCGGCAGCGGCACCGCCTGCCGAATCTACGCCCCGATCTCGGCCCGGTGCTGGTCAGCCCACCGGGTCGCTGCGCAGGTAGGTGAGCACCGCGAGCACCCGGCGGTTGGTGTCGTCGCTGGGCGGCAGGTCGAGCTTCAGCAGGATGTTGCCGACGTGCTTGCCGACCGCCGCCTCGGTGACGTGCAGTCGACCGGCGATCGAGGCGTTCGACCGGCCCTCGGCCAGCAGCGCCAGCACCTCGCGTTCGCGGCCGGAGAGCGCGGCCAGCGGATCGCGCGGGCGGTGCAGCAGTTGCCGCACCACGTCCGGGTCGATGGCGGTGCCGCCCGCCGTGACCCGGCGCAGCGTGTCGACGAACTCGGTGACCTCGGCCACCCGGTCCTTGAGCAGGTAGCCGACCCGTTGACCGTCGCCGCTGTCCAGCAGCGCCGCCGCGTACCCGGTCTGCACGTACTGGCTGAGCACCACCACCGGCAGGTGGGGCCGCTCGGCGCGTAACGCGACGGCCGCGCGGAGCCCGTCGTCGCGGCGGCCCGGCGGCATCCGGATGTCGGTCAGCACCAGGTCCGGTGTGTGCTCGCGGGCGGCAGCCAGTAGCTCGGGTGCGGAGCCGACGGCGGCGCACACCGTGAACTCGAAGCGGGTCAGCAGCGCGACCAGGCCCTCCCGCAGCAGCACCTCGTCCTCGGCGAGCACCACGCGGGTCATCGACGGCACGGCAGCTCCACCCGCACCAGGGTAGGCCCGCCGGCCGGGCTGGACAGCAGCAGCCGGCCGTCCACGGCGGCGACCCGGTCGGCGAGACCGGTCAGGCCGGTCCCCCGGGTGGGGTCGGCACCGCCACGCCCGTTGTCGGACACCTCGACGACGAGGTCCCCGTCGACCCGGGTGAGGCGTACCTCGGCGTGGGTCGCCCGGGCGTGTCGGGCGACGTTGCTCAGTGCCTCGGACACCACGAAGTAGGCGGTCGTCTCCACGATTTCCGGCAGCTCGCCACGCAGGTCGGCGTGCACGGTGACCGGGATGGTGGCGACGTCGGCCAGCTCGCTGGCGGCACCGGCCAGACCGAGGTCGGTGAGGCTCTGCGGACGGATGCCGTGCACCAACTGCCGCAACATCACCATCAGGCCCCGCGCCTGGTCGTGTGCCACGGCGAGGGGTCGGGCGGCGGGGGAGTCCTCGGGTACGTCCAACTGGGCCAGGCCCAGCTGAAGGGTGAGACTGGTCAGCCGTGGCTGTGCGCCGTCGTGCAGGTCCCGTTCGATCCGGCGCCGTTCCGCCTCGTACGCGCCGACCAGCCGGGTACGCGAACGGGCGACCTCGCGCAGTGCCACCGCGTCGACCGGCCAGGCCAGTGCCCAGCGGGTCACCTCCGCCTGTGCGGCGGCCACCAGACCGGCCGCGTAACAGAAGACCGGCAGGAGCAGCACCGCCACGATGGCGTACGGGATGGCTTCGCCGGTGGACTCGATCGGCTGCCAGATGACGACCGGCTCGGCGTCGCCGGCCAGCCAGGGGCTGGTGATCATCCCGAGGTCGAGCAGCACCAGCAGCAGGAACACCCAGTACACGACCGGCACGAACCCGCCCAGGCAGAACAGGTAGACCACCTCCCGCCAGGCGCCGGCGCTGCGGTAGCGGGCGACCAGACCCGGCCACGACGGCGCGGGCAGCGGACGGTTGTCCACGAGCCGGAGCCGCCACCGCTCGATGACGGCCACCGGGTAGCTCACGATCGGCGCCAGCGCCAGCAGGCCGAGGCTGCTGACCGCCAGGAACAGCAGGAGCGCGACGCCGGGCGGCCGACCGTCCAGCAGCAACCCGTTGGCGGCGGCCAGCAGCGGTGCGCCGACGATGAGCAGCCCGATGGCGAGCAGACCCGCGATCGGCACGGTGCTGATCGCGTAGGCAAGTGCCCGCCAGGGCCAGACGGAGATCAGCCAGTCGCGGCGACGCAGCGCCTCGGCCAGCCGAGTTGGGGATTCCGGGGTCATGCCGCAGACGCTAATCGGGGACGACCGGGCGCCCCAGCCGTCCAGATCCACTTTTCGGGGTAGGTCCAGCACTACCGGCCGAACGGGTGTGCGGGGTCTGGAAACGGGAAGAACGCGGCGCGCGTGACCTGTCCGGACGGCGGCTGGAGAGACATGGGTGCCAGAACGTTCGTGGTGGTCGGCGGTACCAGCGGGCTCGGCCTCGCGGTGGCCCGGCAGTTGGTCGACGAGCACCAGGTCGTGGTGTTCGGCAACGAGCCGGTCGAGGTCGCGGCCACGGCCGACGAGCTGGGGTGCGACGGCGCGGTCTGCGACGTCTCCTCCGACGAGCAGGTCCGGGCGGGCTTCGCCGAGGTGGTGCGGCGCCACGGCACGATCGACGGGGTGGCGGCCTGCGCCTCGATGTGGGCGGGCGGTGAGCTGGCGGACCTGTCGGTGGAGCACATCCGCCGGGCCGTGGAGGTCAACGTTCTGGGCCTCACGTACCTGCTGCGGGAGGTGGTGGGGCACCTGCACCGGCAGGGCCACGGGAACGTGGTGTACATCGGCGCGCTGGCGCTGGCGGCCCCCCGGCCCGGCATCCCCGTCTACCGGGCCACCAAGAGCTACGGCAGCAGCCTTGTCGACTCGTTGGCCGAGGCGCAGCACAGCAACCGGATCAAGGTGATGCAGCTGCATCCCGGGCCGATGCCGACGCGGTTGCAGGAACGGGTGGGTGCCGAGTTCCTGGACGAGGTGTACGCCATGCCGGAACAGGTCGCCACCGAGGTCGTCCGGCTCCTGCTGCTCGAACCCGACGACCTCTACGTCTCCGGTGAGCGCGTGCTGCGCGCGGACGGGCGGTGGTGACGGCCGCAGCCGGACCCGACGACCGTCCGGCCTCGGCGTGGGCGCCGCTGCGGACCGCGGTCTACCGCAACCTGTGGCTGGCCCTGCTCGTCGCCAACATCGGCACCTGGATGCAGACGGTCGGTGCGCAGTGGCTGCTGATCCACCACTCCCACGCCTCCACCCTGGTCGCGCTGGTCCAGACCGCGAGCCTGCTGCCGGTGCTGCTGCTGGCGTTGCCCGCCGGAGTGTTGGCCGACAACTTCGACCGCCGGCACCTGCTGATCGCCGTGCAGTTGTTCCTGGTCGCGGTGGCGGTGGCGTTGACGCTGCTCACCCAGACCAACCGGATGCCGCCGGCGCTGCTGCTCACCCTCACCTTCGCGTTCGGGGTCGGGCAGGCGCTCACCCTGCCGGCGTGGGCGGCGGTGATCCCGGAGCTGGTGCCGCCCGACCAGCTACGGTCGGCGTCCGCGCTCGGCTCGATAAGCGTGAACGTGGCCCGGGCGGTCGGGCCGGCGGTGGCCGGCGTACTGATCGCCCGCACCGGCGTCGCCCCGGTCTTCGGCTTCAACGCCGTCGCGTTCGCCGTCTTCACCTACGCGCTGTGGCGCTGGCGGCCCGGCAACGCCCGCGCGGTCGAGGTGCCCGAGCGGTTCACCGCCGCGTTGCGCGCCGGCAGCCGGTACGTGCGCCACTCGCCGACCGTCCGTCGGCTGTTGCGCCGGGCGCTGGTCTTCGTGGTCCCGGCCAGCGCGCTGTGGGCGTTGCTGCCGCTGGTGGCCGCCCGGCGGCTGGGGCTGGGCTCCGGCGGGTACGGGCTGCTGCTGGCCGCCCTCGGCGTGGGCGCCATCGCCGGCGGTGTGCTGCTGGCCGTGATCCGCACCCGGCTGTCGGCCAACCAGCTCCTGCTGATCGCCGGGGCGCTGTTCACCGTGGCGTTGACGGTGGTCGGCACCGTGCGGGTCGTACCCCTGGTGCTTCTCGCCCTGTTGCCCGCCGGGATGGCCTGGGTGACGGTGCTGGCCAACGTCAACGCCGAGATGCAGCTCTTCCTGCCCAGTTGGGTGCGGGCCCGGGGCCTGGCCGTCTACCAGGTGTGTTTCGCCGGCGGGCAGGCGGCCGGTGCGCTGGTCTGGGGGTTGGTGGCCGAGATGGCCGGGCTGCTCCTCGCCTATCTCGCGGCGGCGGCGCTGATGCTTGTCGGCACCGCGACGAGTCGGCTCTGGCCGTTGCCGGACCTGCGGTCGGTGAACCGGGAACCGGCGGCCTACTGGCCGCAACTGCACCTGGCGCACGAGCCGGACCCGGGGGTGGGGCCGGTGCTGGTCACGGTGCAGTACACCGTCCGGCCGGAGCGGACCCGGTCGTTCCTGGCGGCGATGGACCTGGTGCGCGGGGCACGGCAGCGAACCGGCGCGATGCGCTGGGGGCTGTTCCGGCCGGCCGAGACGACGGACCGGTTCGTCGAGGTGTACCTGGTGCCGTCGTGGGACGAGCACCTGCGCCAGCACGGCGGCCGGTTGACGGGCGAGGACCGTGCGGCCGAGCAGCGGGCCCGGGAGCTGACCGACGCGGAACCGGAGGTGAGCCACCTGGTGCCCGCCGCCGCCGGCCCGACGCTCTCCGACGACCGCGAAGAGGTCTGACCGCGCGGGCCGGCGGGCGACGTACGCCGTACGCCCGCGTTGTTAGGATGGCCGCACCATGGCGAGTGAGCGCAAGGCGACCGCGGACCCGGCCCGCAGCCTGGCCATCCTGTGGCGCACCCGGGAGCCGACCAGCCGCAGCGCCGGGCCGGGGCTCAGCGTCGACCGGATCGTGCGGGCCGCGATCGACGTCGCCGACGCCGAGGGCCTCGACGCGCTGACCATGCGCCGGGTCGGCGAGGCGTTGGGTGTCGGCACGATGTCGGTCTACACCTACGTGCCCGGCAAGGCCGAACTCGTCGCCGTCATGATCGACACCGCGTACGGCGAGATGCCGCGCCCCGCCGTCGAGGGCGACTGGCGGGCTCGGCTGGAGCGGATCGCCCGCGACAACCTCGCGCTCTACCAGCGGCACCCGTGGATGCTCCGGGCCGAGACGACCCGACCCGTGCTCGGTCCGCACCTGCTGGCCAAGTACGACTACGAGCTGGGCGCCGTCGCCGACCTCGGGCTCACCGACGTCGAGATGGACGCGGTGCTCACGCTCGTCCTCGGGCACGTGAAGAGTTCCGCCCGCGCCGCGTCCGAGGTGGTCGACCTGGAACGGGAGACCGGCATGACCGAGGGCCAGTGGTGGCAGTCGCACGCGCCCTGGCTGGAGACGTTCCTGACGCCCGGGGCCTACCCGACCGCCTCCCGGGTCGGCACGGCGGCCGGCCAGCAGCACGGTGCCCCCTACGCCCCGGAGTACGCCTTCGAGTTCGGCCTGCAACGCGTGCTCGACGGGATCTCGGTGGTGGTGGCCGAACGGTCGACCGCTAGCCGGCCTGGTTGAGCCGCAGGCCGGGCACCCGCCGACGGCCGTGCGACCATTCCCGCTCGGCGCGTCTGACGCCGCGCCGCGACCGGGAACAGTCGTGCGCGGGCAGACCGACGTCGCCCGGCCCGATCAGCTCGCGCCGGGCACGCAGGTACTCGCCGAGCGGACCGGCCGTGCTCACCAGCCCATCGTAGGAGCGGCCCACCGGCCGCGCGGCCACCAACGGGAAGAACGGGAACCCGCGCCCGCCGGTCGAAGCCGCCGGGCCTGGCGGAACCGGCCCGAGCCCGGTCGTCCGGGTGGTACGACTGTGGCGGCAGGTGGTGTCGAGAAAGGGGGGCGATGGCGAGCTGGCTCCCCGAGCGGCTGCTCCAGAAGCGGGAGAACCCCCGTCGGACGTCGTTCCTGGAGCTCTTCTTCGACCTGGCCTTCATCTTCGCGCTGACCCGGCTGTCCCGGGCACTGCTGGACGACCACAGCCTCACCGGCGGTTTCCAGGTGCTGGTGCTGCTGGCGGCGCTGTGGTGGGTGTGGTTCGTGACCGCCTGGTCGGCGGACTGGTTCGACCCGCGCGCGCCGCTGATCGTCGTACTCCTGCTCTGGGTGATGTTCGGCGGCCTGCTGATGGCCGCCGCCGTGCCCACCGCGTTCGACTCGCACGCCGGGTTGTTCGCCGGCGCCTACGTGGCCATCCACCTTGGTCGAGGCGCGCTGCTGATCCCGGCGCTGCGCGGGCACCCGCTGCAACTGCGGAGCCTGCGGGTGGCGATCTGGTTCGCGATCTCCGGCGTGCTGTGGGTGGTCGGGGCGCTCGTCGCCCCGGCCCGGGAGGCGCTCTGGGCGCTCGCCCTGGTGCTGGAATACTCCCTCGCCCGGCTGCGCTGGCCGTTCCCGTGGCTCGGGCGCAGCTCCTGGCCGGACCTTCAGGTGAACGGTGAGCACCTCTCCGAGCGCTACCAACAGATCTTCATCATCGCGCTGGGCGAGCTGATCCTGTTCTCCGGCATCGCCTACAGCGGCTCCGGGATGAACCGGGAGAGCACCCTGGCCTTCGCCCTGGCGTTCGTGACGGCGGTGGCCCTCGCCCGGCTCTACCTGGTGCCGGCGGGCACGCGACTGGGCGCCACCATCGTGGCGGCCGGCCCGCCCGGCAGCAAACTGGCCCTCCTGGCCGGCTACCTGCACGTCGTCATGATCGCCGGGGTCCTGGCCACAAGCGTCGCGATGGAGCTGACGATCGAGGATCCGGGCTACCGCGACGCGGGACAGTTGGCCGTGGGCGTTCTCGGCCCGGCGCTGTTCCTGACCGCCCGGATCCTGCTCTCGGCGGTGGTCGACACCAGCCTGCCCTGGGCCCGCCTGATCGGGGTGCCGGCCATCATCCTGTTCGGGGCGGCGACCATGCGGCTTCCGCACCTGGCCGGCAGCGCCGTCGTCGCCGGGGTGTTGCTGCTGATCGTCGTGGTCGACGCGATGCCCGGAATGTGGCGGCCGGCGCCACCGGACGGCGCGAGCGACGCGCCCGACCAGCGACGACACGGGTAGCCGCCCGATGCCGCGCAGGCCACCGCAGCACGGCGACCACCCGCGCCGCGGCGACGTGGTCGAGTTGCGGGTGCACGGCGTGTCGGGGGCACGACCCTCGGCCGTCCTGCACGAGGCGAGGGTGCGGCAGGTCGCCGGCGACGACAGCGGCGGATTCCACCGCCGCGCCGGGTCGGACGACACCGACCCGGACGGGCTGACGCTCGAGGCGTACCGCTGGGCCGACCTGCCCTCGGGCACCGTGGCCCGGACCCTGTCCATGGTCTTCCTGCTGCCGTTCATGCTCAGCAACCTGGCGGTGTGGATGCGGCCCGCCGGCCGCCGCGCCGCCGGGGTCACCATCCTGTGCCGGCTCCTCGCGCTCAACCTCACAGTGGTGTACGTGGTGTCCATCGCCGGGGTCGCCCTCGACCTGCTCGCCTGGCGGTGTCTCGGCGCGGCCCGTTGCCGTGCGCCCTTCGACACGCTCGCCGGGCTCGACGATCGGCCCGTGGGGCAGCGGTTGGCCGTGCTGACGCTGCTGCCGATCGCCGCGATCGTGCTCCTGCGGCTGCTCGGGACCCGCCGGTCCCGCCCGGCCGGCAACCCACTGTGGGCGGTGGAGCCGCTGGTGGCGCGGCTACGGGCGATCCACGTCGCCGCCGCCTTCGCCGTACTCGATCTCCTGTTGCTCACCGCCCGTCGCGCCGGCGGCGCGACCCCCGCGACGACGCTGCTGTGGACGCTCAGTGCGGCGGTCCTGCTGGTCTGCGTTGGTCTGCTCGCCGCGCCCGGCCTGATCGACCGTGCGTCGACCGCGGGGATCTCGACCTGGTTCGCCCGCGCGGTGGGCGTGGTGGCGGTCGCTCTGAGCGTGGCGACCCTCGTCGCCGTCGCGGGCGACGGGCGGGACTGGCCGTCGTCGGCCGGGCTCCCCGGCTACGGCGCGATCGCGGGCGGGGCGTTGCTCGGCCAGATGACACTGCTGGTGCTGCTCAGCGGGCTGGTGCTGTGGCGCCACGGTCGCGCCCGGGCCCGGTCCGGGCTGCCGGGCGGACTGGGCGCGACTGTCATCGCGGCCATCGCCGTCGGCCTGGCCGGTGCGTTCTCCGCCGGTCTCGTCTATCAGGCGGGGGATCTGCTCGGCGGCTTCCGCGGTGACGGTGGGCCGCCTCTGCCGTACCGCTGGACGATCCTCGCGGTGTTCCTGCACGTGGTGGCGGCGGTGCTGGCGTGCGCCGCGATCACCCTCCGGTCGCGGCGTCGCCGGTGCCGTGCGGCGGCGGACATCACCGCCCGCGACTTTCCCGTCGTGCCGCCGGAGGCGACCGGGCGGCTGCGGCTCGCCACGAAGGCCGTCGCCCGTGCCCGGTTCACCGAGTGGCTGGGCGTGCTGGCCACCACGTACGCGGCGCTCGCGGTGATCGGGCTGGCCACGAGCCTGCTCGGGGCGACCGGGCGCGGACCGGAGGACCTGACGTGGCGGTTCCTCGGGCTGCCGGCCGGGTTCGTCGGGATGGCACTCGCGGCGGGCACCTACATCGTCGCCGCCGTGGTCCTGGTCCTGCTCTCGGGTGGTGTGTTCGCGTACCGGACGGCGTGGTTCCGCCGGCACGTCGGCATCCTGTGGGACCTCGGCACCTTCTGGCCCCGCGCCGCGCACCCGTTCGCACCGCCGAGCTACGCCGACCGCGCGGTGCCGGAGCTGGCCGACCGGATCACCCAACTGACCGAGCGGCACGCCGGGGTGGTGCTGTGCGGGCACAGCCACGGCTCGGCGTTGCTGGCCCTCGCGGTGCTGCGGCTGCCTCCGCACACCCGCCGACGGGTCGCGCTGCTCACCTACGGCTCACCGCTGGACCGCCTCTACGCCCGGCTCTTTCCGGCGTACCTCAATCGGGGGGTGCTGCGCGAGGTGGGGGAGCGGGTCGGGTGGCGGTGGCTCAACCTGTGGCGGGACACGGACCCGGTCGGTGGTTGGATCTTCGCCGCGCACCGGCCCGGTGATCCGCCGCCGGACGCCGCCGACCCGGCCAGCGGGGTCGACCGGCGGCTGCGGGACCCGCGCGGCCTGCTGCCGGCACCGGGGGAGCGTCGACCGCCCCCGGTACGCGGGCACCACCCGGACGAGTCGGAGCCCGCGTTCCGGGCGGCGCTGCGGGAACTCGCCGGCCGGCTGCGCCCCCCGGACGGCGGGTGAGGCGACCCGTCACCGGTCCTCGGACAGGCGCTCCGACGAGCGGCGGCCGATCACCGCTGAAGCAGGGCGCGCAGCGCCCCGACCACAGTCGCGGGAGCCTCCTCCGCCATGAAGTGCCCGCAGGTCACCGTCTGGTGGTCGAGGTCCGGGGCCCAGGCCCGCCACACCCCGGC
Source organism: Micromonospora sp. NPDC049171 (assembly GCF_040648275.1). Lineage (NCBI taxonomy): Bacteria > Bacillati > Actinomycetota > Actinomycetes > Micromonosporales > Micromonosporaceae > Micromonospora > Micromonospora sp. NPDC049171. Next base: position 99,126 of record NZ_JBEZDJ010000014.1, on the reverse strand, counting down.
CGCGTCGTAGCCGAGCGCCGCGCCCCAGTCCTGCTGGAGCACTGTCACCGGCATCCGCAGGTGGTTGCCCGCCGCCCGGTCGGCGGTGTCGTGGGTGACGTCGATCCCGGCGGACGCCCGGTAGTCGGCGACGATCGAGGTGATCGCCTCGCGGGACGCGCGCAGGTAGGTGGCGCGCACCTCGGGCGGCAGCGCCCCCGGGTCGCGGGTCCAGACGTCCAGGAAGTGACCGAAGAACACGTCCGGGCTGCCGCCGATCAGCTCCTCGGGCAGGCCGGGTGGCTGTGCCATCAGGTACAGGTGGAAGGCGACCGCGGCGTTGACGCCGTGCAGCACGTCCCACATGTCCAGGGTGGGCAGCACGTCGAGCAGGGCGAGGTGGCTGATCGCCGCCGGGTGGTCGAGGCCGGCGCGGAACGCGACAAGGGCGCCCCGGTCGTGCCCGGCCAGGACGAAGCGCTCGTGACCGAGCGCACCGGCCAGTGCCACCACGTCGGCGGCCATGGTCCGCTTGGCGTACCCGGTGCCGTCCACGTCCACCGGCTTGTCGCTGTCGCCGTAGCCACGCAGGTCGGGGCAGATGACCGTGTGGTCGGCGGCCAGGTCGGCGGCGACGTGCCGCCAGATGAGATGGGTCTGCGGGAAACCGTGCAACAGCACGACCGGTGGCCCGGAGCCACCCACGGCGGCGCTGAGCGTCACGCCGTCGGCGACGGTGACACGCTGGTAGTCGAATCCGTTGATCCTCGGCTCCACGGGGAACCTTCCTGGTGAGCAGGGCCGGCCCGGGCGGTGACCCGTCGCCGTCGTACGGTGTCGAGCCTGGCCGGAGGTGATCAGCAGACGGTCAGCACCGCATCAGTGCCGGCCGGCACCGCCGCCTAGATTGGTGTCATGACCAGGCATCAAACGCCACCGGTGGGGGTGACGTTCGGCGTCCTCGGGCCGGTGACCGCCGCCACCGAGAGCGGCCCGGTCCCGCTGCGGGGGCACCGGCAGCGACTGGTGCTGGCCCGGCTGTTGATCGCCCACGGCCGGGTGGTGCCGGTGGACCGCCTCGTCGACGACCTGTGGGAGACCCCGTCGGACGGCGCGGTGGGCGCGATCCGGACCTTCGTCGCCGACCTGCGCCGGGCGTTGGAGCCCGACCGGCCGCCCCGGCAGCCACCCCGCCTCCTGGTCACCGAACCCCCGGGGTACGCGCTGCGGACCGCCCCGGACGCGGTGGACGCCGGACGCTTCGAGGCGGCCGTCGGCGAGGCGGGACGACTGCTGACCGCCGACCTGCCCGCACCAGCCCTGACCGCGCTGGACACGGCGCTCGGGCTCTGGCGCGGACCCGCGTACGCGGACTGCGCGGGCGACCTCTGGGCCGTCGCGGAGATCAACCGGCTGGACGAGCTGCGGATGCTCGCCGTCGAACGGCGGGCCGAGGCGCTGCTCGCCCTGGGGCGGCCGGACGAGGCCGCCGCCGACCTGCCCGCCCACCTCGCCGGCCATCCACTGCGGGAGGACGCCTGGCGGCTGCTCGCGTTGGCCCGTTACCGCGCCGGCCGGCAGGGCGACGCGCTGGCCGCGCTGCGGGAAGCCCGCGACGCCGTGGTGTCCGCGCTGGGGGTGGACCCGGGGCCCGAGCTGCGCCGGCTGGAGGCCGACATCCTGGCCCAGGCGGCACACCTCACCCCCACCCCCGTCGCGGCCGGGCCCGTACGAGGTGCCGGGTCGGAATCGCCGCCGGGGCGGCCGTTCGTCGGGCGGGACCCGGAGTTGGCGCGCCTGCGGGACGCCGCCGAGGCCGCCACCCGGGCGGGTCGGCCAACGCTCGCCCTGCTCAGCGGGGACCCGGGCGCCGGCAAGTCCGCCCTGGCCGAGGAGCTGAGCCGACAGCTCGTCGCCGAGGGCTGGAACACGGCCTGGGGTCGCAGCCCCGAGTACGACGGCGCCCCGGCCGCCTGGCCCTGGACGCAGATCACCGACGCGCTCACCGCGCCGGGCGGGTCGGTGGGCGGCGGGCCGGCCGAGCCGGTGAGCGGCGGGCCGGCCGGGTTGGCGGCCGGTGGGCCGGGCGAGCCGGCGGTGACCGACGGCCCGAGTGATCCCGCCGTGGCCCGGTTCCGTCGGCACCGCGCGGTGGCGGCGCTGGTCTCCGCCGTCGCCGACCGGGCACCCCTGCTGCTGGTCCTGGACGACCTGCACCGTGCCGACGGCGACACGTTGGACCTGCTCACCGGCCTGCTCACCGGCCCGCAGCCGGCCACGGGCCCGGTGCTGGTCCTCGGCACCTACCGGGCCACCGAGATCAGCCCGGAGCTGACCGCCACGCTGGCCCGCGTGGCCGGCCTCGAACCGGTGCGGGAATACCTCGGCGGGCTGTCCGCCGAGGCGACCGGCGAGTTGGCCCGTGCCGTCGCGGGGTCGGAGCTGGACCCGCCCACCGTCCGACTGATCCACCACCGCAGCGGCGGCAACCCGTTCTTCGTCCGGGAGCTGGCCCAGTTGTCCGCGAGCGCGGGGCAGGCGGCGCTGGCGGCGGTGCCACCGGGGGTGCGCGACGTGATCCGGCACCGCCTCGCACAGCTACCCGCCCCGACCCGTACCGTCCTGCGGCAGGCGGCGGTGCTCGGTCGGGACCTCGACCCCGAGGTGCTCGGCGCGCTGGCCGGCGACCCGGCGGCGCTGCTGGACGCCGTGGACCGTGGATTGCAGGCCGGGTTCCTGACCGAGCAGGAGCCCGAGGGGCGGCTACGGTTCACCCACATCCTGGTCCGCGACACGCTCTACGCCGACCTGTCCGCGCCGCGTCGGGCGGCCTGGCACGGCGCCGTGGCCGAGGCGATGCAGCGGCAGCAGCCCGTCGACCCGGCCGCGCTCGCCTACCACCTGCTGCACGCCGGAGGACGGGAGGCCGCCCACCGCGCCGTCGGCTACGCCCGCACCGCCGCCGAACAGGCCGAACGGGACGGCAACCCGCACGAGGCGGCCCGGCTGTGGGCGCAGGTCCTCGACGCGTACGACCGGGCCGGGCAGAACGAGCGGCGCGAGCGGCTCGGCGCGGTGCTCGGCCTCGGGCGCGGGCTGGCGGTGACGGGCCGGTTGGCCGAGGCGCGGCGGTACCGCGCCGCCGCGATCACCGACGCCGAGGCGGTCGGTGACCCCCGGCTGACCACGGAGGTGCTTGCCGGTTTCGAGGTGCCCGCCATCTGGACCCGCAACGACGACGACGCACTCTCCGAGCGGATCGTGCACCTTGCCGAGCAGGCCCTGACCGGTCTCGGCCCGACCGGCTCGGCGCAACGCAGCCGGCTGCTGAGCACGCTCGCGCTGGAGCTGCGGGGCAGCACCGGCGACCGTGGCCGCCGGGCCGCCGCCGAGGCCGAGCGGATCGCCCGGACCGTCGCGGACCCCGGGCTGCTGGCGTTCGCGCTCAACGCGCGTTTCATGCACGCCTTCCACCGTGTCGGGCTGGCCGACGAGCGGGCCCGGATCGGCGCGGAGCTTGTCGACCTGGCCACCCCGCAACAGTTGGTGACCTTCGAGGTACTGGGTCGCCTCGTCCTGGTCCAGGCCTGCTGTGCGCGAGCCGACCGGGCCGGCGCGGACGCGCACGCCAACGCCGCCGACCGTCTCGCGCAGCGCTACGAGCTGCCGCTGGTCGGGGTCTTCACCGGCTGGTACGCCGCACTGCGCCTGGCGCTGGGCGGCGACCGGGCCGCCGCGGTGACCGCGTACCGGGCCGCCGCGCAACTCCTGCCCGCCGACGCCATGCCGGGCCTGGCCCGGGGGCTGCTGCCGCTCGCCCTGCTCGGCCTGCGACTGGCCGACGCCGCCAGCGAGGCCCCGCCGGTCCCCGGGCGTCAGCGCCCGATTCCGGGGCCGGACGACGAGGACTGGGCGCGGCTGGACTGGGGCCCGCACGAGCCCTGGGCCCGGCCACTGTTGCTCGCCGACGCCGGCGACCGGGCTGCCACTCTGCTGGCGCTGCGGGCCCTCCCGGACGGGCCGCACGACCTGCTGCGGGAGGTGCGGCTGTGCCTCACCGCTCGGGCGGCGCTCGCCGTCGACGACCGGCCCACCATGGAACGCGTCTTCGCCGCGCTCCGCCCGGCCGCCGCCGAACTGGCCGCCGGTAGCGGGCTGGTCACCGCCGGCCCGGTGGCCGGACACCTCGCCGACCTGGCCACCGCTCTGGGCCGCGACGAGGAAGCCGCCGCGCACCGCCGTACCGCCCGCGCGCTCACCACGGACGACCCCACCTGAGCGCCACCTGTACGCCTGCCCCAGCTGCGATACCTTACGCGCGAAACACGACAGGGGGATGGAACTCATGACACGCGCGAAGCCGGCTGCCACAGCAGTCATCGGTGCGCTGACGTCGGCGATCCTGCTGGCCACGACCGGGTGTGCGGGGCGGGCCGGCGGCCCCGCGCCGGCTACGACCGCGCCGTCACCGCCCTCCGCCACGAGGATGCGCATCGACAAGCCAGACAAGCTTCTGGGCACCTGGACCGAGTCCGTGGATCGGGGTTTCCATGACCACGCCGAGCAGGACATGGGCACCTTCAAGAAGCTGCTCAGCGCTGAACCCACAAGCGCGATGGGCACCGCCTACGTCCAGGCCAAAGAGGTGTACTCCCGCGAGCGCGGGCTCCACATTCCAGGCGACGACCAGCGGGTCATCCTGATCAGCGCGGTGTCCGGAACGATCACCGACCCGACCGCGGCGCTGGACAGGACCTTCGCCGGGCTGCCGAAGGTGACCAACGTGGCGCCGATCCAACCGGGTCCTCTGGGTGGCCTGGCCGGCTGCGGCACCGTACCAGCCAAGACGGGCATCCCCGTCGACATCTGCGCCTGGAGTGATCATCAGACGCTCGGCATGGTGACCTTCGTCGGCTTCGCGAAGACGGACGACCCGCAGGGTGTGTTCGGTCAGATCCGCGCCGAGCTGGAGCAGCCGGCTCGGTGACCATCCAGGGGTTCTGATACACGCCGCGACTACTGACCCGTTCGTCCAGGGTCATCTGCTGTACCGCGCGGGTGCTCACCGCCCGCGTCCGCGCCGACGAGCGAAGCTGAGCGCCGGCGGGCGCGTGCTGGCCGTGCCGTCATGGCGCCGGCGCCGGCCACCGGGCAGACTCGACGCCGTGTCGGCAAGGCAAGCTTCCTCGGCGGTTACCGGGCAACAACATCCCGTGACGTCGGGTCGACGGTGGGTGCAGTGGCGGCGGAGCGGTGTCTACCTGCTGGGCTCGCTACTCTCCGGGGTCGTCACGGTGCTCGCGCTGCCGCTGCTGTGGATCCCGTGGCTCGCCCGGCTCTGGGCGAACTGGCACCGAGAGCGCGCCAGCCGACTGCTCGGTGCGCCGTTGGCGTCGCGTCCTGCTCTGCGCGCGACAGGACGCCGGGCATGGGCCGATCCGGCAACGGTCCGTACCTCGCGTGCCCTGCTGTGGCTGCCGGTGAACGCGGTGACCGGAGTGGTGTTCGGCCTGCCCGCGCTGCTGTGCGCGGGCAACATCGTCGTCGCCATGATCGCCACACCGCTGTGGTGGGCGTTCCGGCCGGAGAGCCGGCCGCGGCTGTTCATCGACGTTCCGGTGACCGGCTGGGCGACAGCCCTCACCCTCGGTCCACTGCAGATCGTCCTCCTCACCGCGCTGGCGTATGTGGGCTTCGCACCGATCGCCTGGGCACACGCCCGAATATGCCTGGTGGTGCTGTCGTACTCGACGAACGACCAACTCGCCGAACGGGTCGCCGTGTTGACCCGCACCCGAGCGGACGTGCTCGACGCGCACGGCGCGGAGCTGCGCCGAATCGAACGCGACCTGCACGACGGCACGCAGGCCCGGCTGGTGGCCATCGCGATGCGGCTGGCCGTGGCCCGGCAGGCGTTCGCCGACAATCCGCGGGACGAGCAGTTCGTGGAAGGACTTCTTCGGGACGCACACGAAGGGGCCGAAGAGGCGATGACCGAACTGCGCGAGGTGATCCGGACCGTCTATCCGCCGATTCTCGCCGACCGAGGTCTCGACGGTGCCCTGACCGCCGTTTCCACCCGCTGCGGTGTCCCGACCCGGCTGGACATCGGCGACCTCGGGCGGGTACCGGCAGCGGTGGAGACCGTCGTCTACTTCGCCGTCGCCGAGGCGCTGACCAACGTCACCAAACACAGCCGGGCGACAGCGGCCGGCGTACGGGTCAGCCGCACGGCGGACCGGCTGTCGGTGCTGATCACTGACAACGGCACCGGCGGCGCCGACGATCGGCAGGGCACCGGCCTAGCCGGGATCCGTCGCCGAGTACTCGCGCTCGACGGCACCGTCGAGGTCGACAGCCCGGCCGGCGGGCCGACAGGCATCACCGTGGAGCTGCCATGCGGGTCGTGATCGCCGAGGACAACGTATTGCTGTCCACCGGGCTGGAACTGCTGCTGGGCCGAGCGGGCTTCCAGATCGCCGCCATCACCGACGACGCGGCGGGTTTCCTCGCCGCCGTACGGCAGCACCGGCCCGACGTCACAATCGTCGATGTCCGGTTGCCGCCGTCGTTTCGCGACGAAGGAATCCGAGCCGCCCTCCAAGCCCGCCGGGAGCACCCCGGCCTGCCGGTCCTGGTGCTGTCGCAGTACGTCGAGCAGCAGTACGCCGCCGAACTGCTCTCCACCACCGGGGGTGGCGTCGGCTATCTCCTGAAGGACCGGGTCAGCCGGGTGGACGGGTTCGTTGACGCGCTGCGCCGCGTCGCCGCCGGTGGTACCGCGATGGATGCCGAGGTCATCGCGCAGCTCGTTCAACGTGCTGGCGACCCGATCGCCGCCCTCACCCCACGCGAACGTGAGGTGCTCGCATTGATGGCACAGGGTCACGACAACACCGCGATCGCTGCGCAGCTGGTTATCACCGACAACGCTGTCCACAAGCACATCGGCAACATCTTCGCCAAGCTCGGCCTCGCCGTGGCCGACAGCGGCCATCGCCGCGTCCTCGCCGTGCTTGCCTACCTCAACGCCGCGGGCCGGATGAGCGGTAGCTGATCCGCCCCGGTTTCCGTCGTCGATCACTCGCGCCCGCCGATCGCGTCGACCGGCGCGGGTCGCAACCCGTACCGGGTGGCCACCCTGATCGCGCCCCAGGACAGTGCGATGGTGAGCGTCACGATCGCGATGAGCCCGGTCAGGGAGATGGTGGGAACTGGCGACTTCGTCAGCCCGAGGCTGATGCCGATCAGCGGCGGGATCGTCGCCAGCAAACCGAACAGCAGCGCCGCGAAGACCACGATTCTGGCCTCGCCGTTCATCATCGCGCGGAGCTGGTCTCGGCTGGCACCGATGAGTTGCAGCATCGCGAACTCGCGAACCCGTGCCGTCGTGGCCATCACGAGGGTGTTCACCACGGCGATGGCGATGTAGCCCAGCAGTACCGTCTGAAACAGCAGGTTCAGTGCCCAGTCACCCGAGCCGCCGGGCCCAGGTGCGGCCAGGAACGTCTGCCGGTCGCCGACCCGGACCGTCGGGTAGCGTGCGACGGCGCCACGCAGCGCGCCGGCGAGCGCCTCCGGGTCGGTCCCGTCCACCGATCTGATCAGCACCGCGGTGTCCACCCGCGCGGTGGTGTGGGCAACGACGAGGTCGTTGGGCAGGGTGACCTCCCCGAAGCCCAGGCCGTTCTCGTAGATCGCCACCACCCGTGGCCTGGCCAGCGTGCCGTCGCCGAGTCGGAGCTCGATCGTCGCGCCGACTCTCGCTCGGACGGTCTGCGCGACGACCCGGCTCAGCGCCACCGCCTCGCCACGCAGTTCCGCGATGTCGCCCTGGTCCACTGCGAGATCCATGGTTTCGGAGAGCCGTTCGGGCGCCACGCCCTGGGCGGCGAAGACCCTGGTCGCGGTGCTGTCCTCGGACGGAAAGGTCACCAGCACCCGCATCCGTGCCACCGGCGTCGTCACTGCGACGCCGGGCACGCCGCGCACGGCGTCCACGACCTCCGGGGAGACACCGGCACCGGACGACGCGGTCAGCACGTGGTCGGCCCGCAGGCCGTCCTCGAGTTGGTGCCGCGCCGCCGCGATCGTCGTGGCGGCGCCGAACACCTGCACGGCGGCCAGGGCCACGCCCATGGCCAGCGGTGTAATGGCCGAACTGAGCCGCCGCGAGTTGGCCCGCGCGTTGGCCTGGGCGAGAAAGCCGCTGGCCGTGGACTGCCGGTTCAGGCGCGAGCCGAACAGCACGACGGCGCCCCGAAGCAGCAGGGGTCCAAGACACCCGAGCGCCACGACGAACAACAGCACCGCGCTCCCCGCGGTGTCGGCGGCCGAGTCGCCCGGCGACGCGACGTTGCCCAGGGCCAGCAGCAGCCCGAGCGGGATGAGGAGGACGCCGATGGTCAACCGGACCCAGCCGAGTTTCTTCGGCTCGACATGGGCGTCTCCGAGCGCCTCGACCGGACTGATCTTGGCCACCCGCCGCGCGACCAACCAGCCGGCAAGCCGGGCGCTGGTCATGCACAGCACCAGCGAGGCCAGGACGGGCAACGACCCCACCCGCATCTGGAAGTCCGGGGGCATCGCGTCCGCGACGACGAACACGCTGCGCATCACGTACGCGAGCGCCACGCCGGGCAGTGCGCCGACCACGGCGCCGACCGACGACACGAGGGTCATCTCGGCGCCGATCATCCACTGGATCTGCTTGGGTGTCGCGCCGATGGCACGCAGCAGGGCCAGTTCTCGTCTGCGCTGCCGCACCGACAGGGCGAGGGTGCTCGCCACCACGAACACCACGATCAGCACCATGGTGCCGCCGAACGACGCCGCCGTCTCGACTACCAGGCTGCGGGCGTCGCCCACGTCCAGGAACTCCACGTCGCCGCGTCCCGTTCCGGTGTGGGCCACCAGGCCCGGCACGGCGGCCGTGATGCGCTCGGCCAACTGCTCAGGTGTGACACCGGGGGCGGCGAGCACACCGATGGCGTCCACCCGGTCCGGACGGCCGGACAGCTTGGTCGCCTGGTCGTCGGTGACGAACACGGCGGACTGCCGGTCCAACCCGTCTCCCGGCGCGGTGGCGATACCCACCACGCGGTAGGACGCCGGGACCGAGCCGGAAACGAGCCGCACCGTCGCGTCGAGCGACACGTCGCCGCGTGCGGCGAGATCGGCGTCGAGCACGACCTCGTCGGGCGCGGCGGGCGCCCGGCCCTCGCGTACCCGGAATGGCGCGAGCGCCGCAGCGGACCAGCCGTGCCCGAACACCGGGAAGCCGTCCGGGCCGGCCACCGCGTCGCCGTCCGAGGCCAGCACGCCTACCTCGATGGTGACGTCTCCGATGGCCGACTGAACACCGGGCACCGCGGCGACGGCGGCGACCTTGTCGGCGGGCAGCGTGACGCGTTCGCCGTAGCGGACCTCCGAGGTCTCGTCCAGCCGGAACGACTGCTGAGCGCCGAGGACCACCGCCGTGCCCGAGTAGCGCTCGGGGGTCACGCCGGTGCCGAGTCCGGACACCAGCAGCGTCCCGCAGGCGGTGATCACCGCCGAGCCCGCAGCGATCGCGACGAAGGAGCCGACAAAACCGCCCTTGCGCCCCTTGATCGTGCTCCAGGCCAGCGACAGATCTTTTCGGTACGGCACCACGAGGCGGACGACCCGCCGGATGCGGCGGATCACCACTCGCCCAGGTGCGTCATGCGCGACGCGACCTGCTCGGGAGTGGGCCGGGTCAGCTCGCCCGCGATCCTGCCGTCGGCGAGGAACACGATCGAGTCGGCGAAGGAGGCGGCGACCGGGTCGTGGGTGACCATCAGCACCGTCTGCCCCAGGTCGTCCACGACGTGTCGCAGCAGTTCCAGAACCTGCTTGCTGGACCGGGTATCCAGAGCGCCGGTCGGCTCGTCCGCGACCACCACCTCCGGGCGGGTGATCAGCGCGCGGGCGACAGCGACTCGCTGCTGCTGACCGCCGGACAGTTCGCCCGGCCGCCGCTTGACGTGCTCGCCGAGGCCGACCGCGGTGAGCACTTCTCGCAGGAACGCCTGCTCGGTCTTCCGGTCCGCCAGCCGCAACGGCAGCGTGACGTTGTCCTCGACGGTCAGCGCCCCCAACAGGTTGTACGCCTGGAAGACGAAGCCGATGCGGTCGCGCCGCAGCTCGGTCAACTCGCTCTCCGACCGGCCGGACAGCTCCGTGTCACCCAGCATGACCCGGCCCGACGTCGGCCGATCGAGGCCGGCCGCGCAGTTCAGAAATGTGCTCTTGCCCGACCCGGACGGGCCCATGACGGCGGTGAACGTACCGCGCGGGAATGCGGCTGTCACCGCGTCGAGAGCCCGTACCGCGTTCTTCCCGGACCCGTACTCCTTCGACACCGACTCCAAGCGCACCGCGTACGACGATGGCCCTGATGTCGGCGTCGCGCGAGTGCACAGCGTGCCGGTCGCGGCATGCGGGACGCGCTCTCTCGACGGGTCCCCGTTTGATCTCATACCGTCGATGCTAGGAACGGCGGCAGCCTGGGCCGATACCTCCTACCACCGGAGATGAGGTACAGCTGGCTGTAGTGCCGGTGACGCAGCGCGCCGCTCTGGCCGGCACCTCGGCTGTCGACGCCGGTTACCATGCCCGATGCTCTTCATGGTCATCGAGCGGTTCCGCGACAACGACATGGTGCCGGTGTACCAGGCGGTCCGCGACCGCGGCCGGCAGCTCCCGGACGGACTGGAGTACGTGGACAGCTGGGTCGAGCCGACCTTCGGTCGCTGCTTCCAGCTCATGCGATGCGACGACCTGCGATTTCTTCAGCAGTGGGTGCTCGGGTGGCGCGGCACGGGCGTCACCTTCGAGATCGTTCCGGTGGTGCCCAGCGCCGACACCCGCGAGGTCGTAGCGCCCTATCTCGACGAAGACTGACGTGTACAACCCGTACGGGTGACGCGGTCCCCGCGCCCCGGTTTGCTGACCACTGCTGGCGTCGGGGCGACGCGCAGCCCGGCTCTGACCACGTACAGCTCACGCTTGGCCGTGGCGATCCCTCGGGCGTCGAGGACGTACCCCGCGACCCACACCCACCCGTTGTACGGGTCGACCTCGCCGATGGAAGCCACCCGCATGATCAGCGCCCGGTCCCCGGTGAACTGCACGGAGCAGTCCGGGCCGATGAACACGACGTCTCCGGCCTTCACGGCAGCCAACCGATGAACCTGCGTCGGAGCGCGTCCCGGGGTGCCCAGCTCATGTCCTGTCCGGCGGAGATCAGGCACAGGCTCAGGTAGTACGCCAGCGGCACCCGCTCGTGTTCGGCCAGCAGTTCCGCGCGGCGTGTGACACAGGGTCACGGCCGGTCGCATCCCTCGCACAGCCAGAGCGGCAGGACCGGTCCGTGCGTGGTCATCAGCTCTCACCTGGCCAGTGACCCCGGTTGATCGGGACCTGGTGTCTGGCACGACACGGCAGCTCGTTCCCGCACTTGCAGACGTTGCGCCACCTGACCCACGACCACACCGGCTTATGCCTACGAGCAAGGGTCATGGCTACTGCCGCGATGTACTCGCCGTAGGGCACATGTCGAGACATGTTCGCTCCCTCGCGTTTGCGTGGTGTCTTTCACACTCCCATTTTGCGCGCGCATTTTTATGGGGTCAATGACCTAGGGTTGTCGATGGTGCGCGGCGTGTGGTTGCACAAAGATGAGGAAGCTGAGGGCATGATGACGACCATGGAGAGCCCCACGTTCCTGCGGTTCCAACTCGGCGCACAGCTCAAGCGAGCACGCGAAGAAGCGGGCGTGACCGTCGAACAAGCCGCCGCGCTGATCGAGGTTTCACCGAGCACCTTGCGCCGAATCGAGCAGGGCCGCGTCGGCTTGAAGGGTCCCGCACTCAACGCGCTGCTTGATCTTTACAGCGTCACCGATGCCGAGCTGCGGGAGACGTTGTTGTCCATGGCCCGCAGTGGCAAGCAGCGCGGCTGGTGGGCGAAGTACGGCGACCTGCCGAACTCCTACCGGCAGTACATCGGCCTGGAATCCGCAGCGTCGGAGATCCACAACTTCGAAACGCTGGTAGTGCCCGGCCTCCTTCAGACCGCCGAGTACGCCCAAGCGATCATCCGCGCCGACGCCTCACAACCAACTCCGGATGGCGTGGCCCAGCGGGTAGCCGCACGAACGGAACGGCAGAAGCTACTGACCGATGGTCAACTGAAGCTCGTTGCGGTCATCGACGAGGCGGTACTCCACCGCCAGATCGGTGGACCGGAGGTCATGGCGGCACAGCTCGCGACTCTGCTCGAAGCACAGAAACGCTGGAACATCACCATCCAGGTCATCCCGTTCCGAGAGGGCGCCTACGCCTCGATGGTGTCCAGCTTCCACATCCTTGGCTTTGAGGAAGGACCCGGAGTGGTCTACATCGAGGGACTGACCGGTGACCTCTACGCTGAGGGCGAGGACGTCGACCGGTGCGCACGAGTGTTCAGCAACCTGCGGGCAGCCGCACTGTCACCCACGGCCTCGACCACATTGATCAAGAAGCTTCGTGACAAGGAGACGCCATGAAGGCGCTCGATAACCAGTGGCGGACCAGCACCCGCAGCGGCGGCAACGGCGCGTGTGTTGAGGCTCGGTACATGGACCGCACCACCCAGGTTCGGGACTCGAAGGATCGGCAGGGGCCGGCGCTGGCGTTCGGCGCGGGTCAGTGGGTCGCTTTCGTCCAGGGGGTCAAGTCGGGCCAGTTCGACGCGTGAGCCTGTGGAGCTGCTTGGGTTGGATGAGATCCGTGATTTGCTTGGCGGGATCAGCAAGCAGCGCGCCACGATCATCGTTGGCCGCAAGGGGTTCCCTGACCCTCTCGCCACGTTGAAGATGGGCCGCGTCTGGGAGGGCAAACCCGTGCGAGCCTGGATCGCCAAGAACCGCCCCGACCTGGCGGACTGACCGGGCAGGATTCAGCACCTCTCACGGCGATGCCCACCAGAACCGCAGCGACCAGGGGCTAGCCCGCTCGCAGGCGATCCGGCGACTTGCCGGTTTCCGCCGGAATGAGCCGACCGGTGCGGTCAGATGTAACCACCGGCGCGTCCGCCGTCGGGCATGGGCCGAGGGGGGTACGGCGTGGAGGCGCTCATCCTGATCGTGGTGCTCGGCGCCACCGTCCTCGTCGGCACCACTCTCGGCGGTCGATACCGGGTCGCTCCGCCGGTGTTGCTCATCGCGTTCGGCGTGCTGCTGGGGCTCACGCCGCCGCTGTCCGAGGTGACCCTGAAACCGGACCTGGTGCTGCTGATCTTCCTGCCGGCGATCCTGTACCGGGAGAGCCTCACCATCAGCCTGCGGGAGATCCGGGCCAACCTGCCGGTGATCGGTCTGCTCGCCGTGGTGCTGGTGGTGCTCACCATGGTCACCGTGTCGTTCGCGGCGCAGGCGTTCGGGGTGAACCCCGCCGCCGCCTGGGTGCTCGGCGCGGTTCTCGCGCCGACCGACGCCGCCGCGGTCACCGGCCTGGCCAAACGGCTGCCCCGCAAGCTCCTCACCACCCTGCACGCGGAAAGCCTGATCAACGACGGCACCGCGCTTGTGGTCTTCGCGGTGGCCGTGGGTCTGCTCAGTCAGAGCGCCAAGCCGGGCGTGCTGGGCATCAGCGAGGAGTTCGTCGGCGCCAGCGTCGGCGGCGTGGTCGCCGGCCTGCTGGTGGGGGCCGCCGTGGTGCTGATCCGCAAGCGGCTCGACGATCCGCTGCGCGAGGGCGCGCTGAGCGTGCTGACACCGTTCGGCGCCTTCCTGCTCGCCGACGCGGTGCACGCCAGCGGGGTGCTGGCGGTGGTGGTCGCCGGGCTCATGCTGTCCTATGCCGGCCCACGGGTGATCCGCGCCCGGTCCCGGGTGCTCGCGCTGGCGTTCTGGGACCTGACCACGTTCCTGATCAACGGCGGGCTGTTCGTCCTGCTCGGCACGCAGATACCCCGGGCGGTGCGGGGCATCACCAGCACGTCGCCCGAGCGGGCTCTGGTGATCGTGCTGGTGGTCACGGTGGTCGTCGTGGCCACCCGGCTGGTCTTCATCTACCTCACCGCCCAGACGGCGCGGCTGCGGCGTCGCCGGATGATGGACGACGGCCAAGGTCCGCCCAGTTGGCGGGTCGGGACCGTCGCCGGCTGGTCCGGGTTCCGGGGCGCGGTGTCGCTCGCCGCCGCCCTGGCCGTCCCGACGATGACTGTCGCCGGTCGACCGGTCGTCGAACGAGACCTGATCATCTTCGTCACCGCGTTGGTGATCGTGCTGATCATGCTGCTGCAGGGCACCACCCTGCCGTTGGTCGTGCGCTGGGCCGGGCTGTCCGGCGACCCGGAACGCGTCGACGAGACCCGCAACGCCCGGCGGCGGGCCACCGAGGTGGGCCTGGCCGCCCTGCCGCAGGTCGCCGCCGAGGTCGGCGCCCAGGAGGATTCGGTACGCCGGTTGCAGGCCGAGTATCAGCGGCACCTGACGGACCTCAGCGAGAGCGGCGGGAACACCGCCGAGGAGCGCCGGCTGGAACACAAGCTGCGCCTCGGGGTCCTCGCCCACAAGAGGCGCGAGGTCACCCGACTGCGCGACAACCGGGAGATCGACGACCTGGTGCTCCAGGAGCTCCAGGCCGCGCTGGACAACGAGGAGATCCGGCTGCTGGGGCGCGGACCCAACGAGTGACCCGCGGGTCAGAGCACCTGCGCGAGGAACCGGCGCAGCCGAGGATGCTCGGCCCGCTCGAAGATCGCCTCGGGTGGGCCGGCCTCCAACACCACGCCCCGGTCCATGAAGGCGACGGTGTCGGCGACCTGCCGGGCGAAGCCCATCTCGTGGGTGACCACCACCATGGTCATGCCGGCGGCGGACAGGTCGGCCATCACCGCGAGAACACCCTTGACCAACTCCGGGTCGAGCGCCGAGGTGGCCTCGTCGAAGAGCATCACCTCGGGCCGCAACGCCAGCGCCCGGGCGATCGCCACCCGTTGCTGCTGACCACCGGAGAGCTGCGCCGGCCGCGCGTCGGCCTTGCCGGCCAACCCCACCAGCTCCAGGTGGGTCCGCGCGATGCTTTCCGCCTCGTCCGCGCCGAGCTTGCGGAGCCGGCGCAGCGCGAGGGTGACGTTGCGCAGCACGCTCAGGTGCGGAAAGAGGTTGAAGTGCTGGAAGACCATGCCCACCCGCTGACGCAGCGCGTCCGGGTCGTCGCCCCGCACGCTGCGCCCGTCCAGCAGTACGTCGCCGCGGTCCGGCTCGATCAGCCGGTTGATGGTGCGCAGCAGGGTGGACTTGCCCGACCCGGACGGGCCGATCACGCAGGCCGTCGCGCCGCGCGCCACAGTGAGGTCGACGCCGCGTAGCACCCGGTTCGGTCCGAAGGCGAGGTGCACATCGCGGACGTCGAGGCTGACCGAGGTGGTCGTCACGGTGGTCATCGCCGGTGTCCTTCCGTCGTGGCGTACGCCGATGGGGTGTCGTCGTCCTCGTCCTCGGCGGACGGTGCGGTTGCCGGGCGGCCGTTGCGCAGCCGCCGGTCGATCCAGTTGACGACGTGCGTCAGCGGTACGGTCAGTGCCAGGTAGCACAGCCCCGCCAGCAGCAGCGCCGACTCGTTGCCGGTGGTGGCCGCGTAGTCCTGCCCGATCCGGAACAGCTCCCGCTGACTGGCCACCAGGCCGAGGAAGTAGACCAGGCTGGAGTCCTTGATCAGGGCGATGAGCTGGTTCACCCAGGCCGGCAGCACCCGCCGGATGCCCTGCGGGATGATCACCAGCCGCATCGCGTCGGCCCAGGAGAAGCCGAGGGCGCGGGCGCCCTCCAACTGGGCGGCCTCCACCGACTGGATGCCGGAGCGGAAGATCTCCCCGATGTACGCGGCCGCGATGAGCGACAGCGCCAGGATTCCCAGCGGGTAGGGGTCCGGTCCCCAGACCTGCATGCCCAGCGGGGCGAGCCCGACGCCGATCAGCAGGATCGTCGCCGCCGCCGGCAGCCCCCGGAACACGTCGGCTCCTACCGCCCCGCTCGCTCGTCACCGGCTCAGGACGCGGCCGACGCGGACGCGGTCGGCGTGACGGGCGTGCCGGACGCGGACGGCGCGACGGACCCGGTCGGTGCCGGCACCGTGCCGCTGCCCGGCGTGAAGTCCGCCGGGATCGGCCGGCCCGGGTAGTACTGCGTCTGCAACCGGCTCCAGGTGCCGTCCGCGATGACCTCGTCGAGGCCCTTGTTCAGCGCCTCGCGCAGTTTGTCGCTGCCCTTGGCCACGGCGTACGCGGTCGGGGCCGGGCTGAGCTGCTTGGCCGCCACGGTGATCTTGCCGTTGCTGTCGGCGGCCGACTTCTCGCCGATCTCGGCCGGGGCGATCCACGCGTCGGCGGTGCCGGCCTTGAGCTGGTTGATCGCGCCGTTGTAGTCCGGCACCCGCACCGGGTCGAGCTGCTTTCCGGTGGCGTAGTCGTCCTGCACGGTGCCCTGCACCACCACGACCCGCTTGCCGGTGAGCTGGTCGAAGCCGGTGATCGGTGAGCCGGCCGGGACGTCCAGGCCGAAGTAGCCGAAGTCGTAGCCGTTGCCGAAGTCGACTGTCTTCTTCCGCGCCTCGGTGATGGTGATCGAGGAGCTGCCGACGTCGAACTTGTGGTTGTTGACCTGGGAGAGCAGCGCGGAGAAGTCGGTGCCGACGAATTCCACGGTGAGGCCGAGCCTGCCGGCAACGGCGGTCAGCAGGTCGTTGTCGAAGCCGGTGAACCTGCCGTCCTTGAGGAAGACGTTCGGCGGGGCGTCGGTCAGGGTGCCGGCCCGCAGCACGCCCGGCTGGGCCAGGCCGTACGGGTTGGCGGTGGTGTCGGACGAGCTGTCGTCGCCGCAGGCAGTGAGCGCGGTGGCGGCCAGGATGGTGGCCGCGCCGAGGGCGGCGGCACGGGTCAGGGCAGGAAGAAGTCGCACGGGTGTCTCCGAAAGAGGTCGCGTCTCGGCGGGCACGGACGTGTGCCGCCGACGGTGCGCCCGATGGGCGTACCGCTGGACATGGGTGTGGGAAGAGGGACGCGTCAGTGCGCGGTGCGGCGGCGACACGCCGCGCTGCACATTCGCATCATGTCCACGTGCCGTCGCCGGGTCAGTGCCGGCGCGAGCCGGTCGGCGCGCAGATCCGCGACGTCGGCCGGTGGGGTGGAGCTGAGGATGCGCATACGGTCTCCCGGGTCTGGTGCTGACCTGGGTGCCAGGCCACGCTTGCACCGGCGTCGTGCCGGTGCCTGGTCTTCACCCGGGGCACCCCACCGCGGAGGAGGGTTGCCGGCCAGCGAGCCGGGGCTTCGCGCTGGCACTCATGACCTGCGGCGAGGTTAGCAGCACGTCCGGGTGGATCGTCCAGTCGTTATGACCACGCTCACCGTGCCGGACCGGGTGCCCGGCCGCAGGTCAACCGGCGTGCACGTGCGGCCGGCGGCACGGGTCGGGCTCCTGGCGACGCAGGATCTCCCGGGTTACCGAGGCGATCGCCCCCTGCCCGAAGGCCAGGTACCGCAGGATGTTGCGGGCCGGGCCGCCCTCGCTCCACTCGAAGTAGATGTGGGGGCGTCGCCGGCTCCGGTCGCGGATCTCCAGCAGCAGGGCGGCGAGCGCGGTGGGCACCGAGGAGGCGGTCAGGCCGAGCACCGGAAAGCTGTCGTCCACCATGCTGCCGCGCACCAGCAACTCGGTCTCGAAGTCCGACGGGTCGGTGACGTGCACCTCGACGAAGATCACGTCGCTGTCGTCGGGAAAGTCGTTGTCCGCCATCGTCTGGTCCAACTTGGCGCGGTACTCGGCCGCGTCGCGCCGGTCGGGCTCGTGGGCGATGAGCCGGATCCGCCGTCCGGCCCGCTCGTCGATCATCCGGGTCGCGACCGGGTCCAACTCGACCCGGTCGACGCGCAGCTCGTAGGCCCGTGACAGCCGGGAGAGCAGCGACACCACGATGATCCCGCCGATGAAGCAGGCCGCGATCTTGACGCCGTCGGGGCGTTCCACCACGTTCGCCACTGTGGTGTAGACAAAGGCCACCGCGATGACTCCGAACGCGATGCCGCGACCGCGCTGCCGCCGCCGGACCGCCGCGAGCGTCACGGCCGTCGCCGCCGAGGTGATCAACACCAGCACCCCGGTGGCGTACGCGCCGCCCTGCGCGTCCACGCTGGCCTCGAAGAGGACCGTGATCAGGAAGGCCACCGAGGTGAAGACCAGCACCAGCGGCCGGACGGCCCGCGCCCAGGCCGGTGCCATGCCGTAGCGGGGCAGGTAGCGGGGGACGAGGTTGAGCAGACCGGCCATCGCCGACGCCCCCGCGAACCAGAGGATCCCGATGGTGGACAGGTCGTAGACGGTGCCGAACACCTCCCCGAGGTGCTCGTGCGCCAGGTAGGCCAGCGCCCGTCCGTTCGCCGGCCCGCCCGGCCGGAAATCCTCCGCCGGGATCAGCACCGTGGTCGTCACGCTGCTGGTGATCAGGAAAACGCTCATGATCACCGCAGCGGCGGTGAGCAGTCGGCGCGCACCGCGGATCCGGCCCAGCGGGCGCGCCTCCGAGTCCCGCGGGTCGCCCCGGATGCTCGGCATCACGGCCACCCCGGTCTCGAAGCCGGACAGGCCCAGCGCCAGTTTCGGGAAGACCAGCAGCGACAGCCCGACCACCAGCCAGGGATCACCATGCGCGGTGGTCAGCGCGGTGGTCCAGTCCTCGACCGTGCTCGGGTGCGTCACCACCCGCCACAGCGCGTCGACCACCACCACCGCGTTCAGCGTCAGGTAGACCGCGACCAGCACGACGGCGATCCCGATGGCCTCGGTGAATCCCTTGAGGAACACCGCGCCCAACAGCGCCACGAGCAGCAGCGTGAGCAGCACCTCGTGCCCCTTGAGCCCGTCCGGCCAGAACGGGTTCTCGTCGATGTGCGCGGTCGCGTCGGCGGCCGAGAGGGTGATGGTGATGATGAAGTCGGTGGCCGCGAAACCCAGCAGCACCAGCACCAGCAGCTTGCCGGGCCAGTAGCTCAGCAGGCGTACCAGCATCGCGATGGAGCCCTCGCCGTGCGGGCTCTCCACCGCCACCCGCCGGTAGACCGGCAGCGCGCCCAGCAGCGTCACCAGCACCAGCACCAGGGTCGCCACCGGCGACAGCGCCCCGGCGGCCAGCGCCGCGATGCCCGGCTGGTAGCCCAGCGTGGAGAAGTAGTCGACGCCGGTCAGGCACATCACCTTCCACCACGGGTGGTGCCGGTCCTCCGGCGGACGTCCGTGCGGCCCCGGGTGCCGCACGGCCTGGTCCGAGCCCGCGTCGAGCAACCACCCCCGCAGCCGTCCGGCGCGCCTGTCGACCTCCATCGGCGCGTCCCCCGTCATCCGCCCACGGTCACGGTCAGTATCCGCCGGTGGGGGTGCGCGCGTCCGCCGGTGCGCGGAACCCACCCGGCCGCGGGACGGGTTTCGGGTCGGGGACACGGGGGATGCAGCGCCCCCGGGTTGGCGGAAGTGCGCGGGGCCGGACGGCACCGGGGGAGGGGACAGGGCATGGTCGGTGGCCGTCGCTTCCGCCCCGGTGGTGGCTTCGGTCGCCAACTGGACGAGTACGAGACGACGGAGGGTGTGCCCCCGCCCACGGAGTCGACCGAGCCGCCCAGCGGTGGTCTGGTGGACAGCGCGGTCTACGTCCGCGGGCACCGCTTCGCGTCGCCGTCCGGCCTCGCCGAGACGTACCGCTGTCTGCAGGAGCAGGACGCCGCGATGGCCTGGATCGGGTTGTACCGACCCGGCATCGACCAGATCACCTCGCTGGCCCGGGAGTTCCGGCTACACGACCTGGCAGTCGAGGACGCGATCAACGCCCACCAGCGACCCAAGCTGGAACGGTACGGGCACACCCTGTTCGTGGTGCTGCGTGCCGCCCGCTACGACGACCAGCGGGAGGAGGTCGAGTTCTCCGAGCTGCACCTGTTCATCGGGCCGGGCTTCGTGGTCACCGTCCGGCACGGCGAGGCCCCCGACCTGGCCGCGGTGCGGCGGCGGATGGAGACCGACGCGCAGATGCTGGCCCGGGGCCCGCAGGCGGTCCTGTACGCGATCCTCGACCAGGTCGTCGACGGGTACGCGCCGGTGGTGGCCGGGCTGGAGAACGACATCGACGAGATTGAGACCCAGGTGTTCGGCGGCGACCCGAACGCGAGCCGCCGCATCTACGGCCTCAGCCGCGAGGTCATCCAGTTCCAGCGCGCCGCCCGGCCACTGCTCACCGTGCTCGACGCGCTGGCCGACGGCGCCGGCAGCGCCAACACGGACGAGGAACTGCGGCGCTACCTGCGCGACGTGACCGACCACCTGACCCAGGTGGTGGAGCGGGTGGACGGTTTTCGGCACCTGTTGCAGAACATCCTGACCGTCAACGCCACGCTCGTCTCGCAGCAGCAGAACGAGGAGATGCGCAGCCTCAACGCGGCCAGCTACGCCCAGAACGAGGAGCTGAAGAAGGTCTCGTCCTGGGCGGCGATCCTGTTCGCCCCGACGCTCATCGGCACCGTGTACGGGATGAACTTCGTCCACATGCCGGAGTTGAACTGGCGCTTCGGCTACCTGTTCGCGTTGCTGCTCATGCTGATGGTGTGCGGCACCCTCTACGTGATCTTCAAACGGCGCGGCTGGCTGTGAACCGCGCGGCCGGGGATCACTCGATGCCGCGCAGGATGTGCCGCTCGTCCTCGATGTCGTCGTCGCCGGCAGCGATCCGGCCGAGCAGGACGGCGGCGGCCCAGATCGTCAGTGGTGTCGCCGCCCCGGTCATGCCGCCGCCGGTCCGGTCGTCCCGGGCCTGGCTTCGCTCCGCACGCGCTGGCCTGCGCTGAGCCTCCATGGGCCCCGCCTCTCCTCGTCGAAGCCGCCGTCGGTGGCGCGGCGTCAGCGCGCCACCGGTACGACAGCCACCTCGAACCTTCCCACGCCCGGCCGCATCCGCACCGCTTGTTTTCGGGTTTCCGACTGTGACCCGCCAAACCGGACATTCTCGCCTTCGCCTTCGCCTTCGCATGATCGTGCTCGATCCTGGTTGTAGTGGCCTCGTGCGCGCATCGAGGGACACTCGTTTCTGGATCGAGCGCGATCTTCCTGGTGCCCGCCGCGGTAATTGATCCACTCGGTTTCACGAATATCGGGGCATCCCGGCGTCCCGGATACCGCGTCTTCACCAAACCCGAGTGGATCACCACCGGGCGCCTGAGTCTCGGCAGGACCATGGGCGGCGCTGCGTCGGCTCGGTCGACGCGACGTCCTGGTCCACAACGCCGCCGCCGGGCCTCCTGACCGGCGCGGCCGCGCCGGACCCGTGTGGTTCAGGGCAACGGGTGGGCGATGCCGCGGGCATGGTCGGTGAGCGCCGCGCCGACCACCGTCGCGGCCAGCGGCAACACCTCGAGACAGCGGCGCACCGCCGCGGCCATCAGCGCGTTCGGCACCCGCATGGACAGCGTGCAGTGCGGCACCCAGCGGCCCGGCCGGTAGTGCTCGCTCAGGGCGACGCCGGCGGCGGTGAGCCGGTCGGACACCATCCGTTGGTGGGCCAGCATCTCCGGGGTGGGCACCGGGCCGAGCCAGAGCACCCGGCCGACGAACTGCCCGGCGTGCTGGAAGTCCAGTCGCAGCGGGGCCGCCACGACCGTCCCGTGCAGCGCTTCGGCGACCTGCGCGGGGTCAAGGCGGGGCGCCACCGCGAGCGAGACGTGCGGACGGTGGCGCTGCTCCAACAGCGAGCGCATGCTCTGCACGCCCTCGGCCTCCAGCGCGTCCCACAGCACCCGGATCCTGCGGGTGGCGTCCGGGTCCAGATACAGCTCCACCGCGGCGACCATTCGATCACCGTAGCGACCGAGGTTTGCGCGCCCGCTGTCGGCGGTACCTGATCGGAAACCAACCTGGAGGTGTGCCCGGTGGACGTGAGTGACCTGCTGACCGAGACGTACGACCGGCTGCCCGACCTCGTCCGCGCGGCGGTCGACGGCCTCAGCCCGGAGCAACTGCACCAGGCACCCGTCGAGGGCGCCAACACGATCGGCTGGCTGGTCTGGCACCTGACCCGCGTGCAGGACCACCACGTCGCCGACCTGCTCGACACCGAGCAGATCTGGGTCAGCGGCGACTGGGCGGGCCGGTTCGGGCTCAAAGCCGACCCGGACGACACCGGCTACGGTCATTCGGCTGCCCAGGTCGAGGCGGTGCGGCCGGAGAGCGCGCAGGCACTCGTCGACTACTACGAGGCGGTGGCGTCGCGGACCGGCTCGTTCCTGGCCGGTCTGCACCCGGCGGACCTGGACCGGGTGGTCGACGAGTCGTGGGACCCACCGGTCACCCTCGGCGTCCGCCTGGTCAGCATCGCCGACGACGACCTGCAACACGTCGGCCAGGCCGCCTACGTGCGCGGCCTGATCGAGGCCGAGGCGCCCGCCAACAGCGGCCGATAGGACCCGTCGGTCAGCCCATCGTCTTCGCGCCGTCGATCGACTCCCGCAGGATGTCGGCGTGCCCGGCGTGCTGGGACGTCTCGGCGATCAGGTGCAGCAACACCCGGCGGACCGTCCAACTCGCCCCCGGCTCGAACCAGGGAGCCTGCGGCAGCGGGTGCGCCGCGTCCAGGTCGAGGGTGGCGACCAGCGCGTCGGTCTGGTCGGCAACCGCCTGGAACCGCTCGACCAGACCGGCGAGGGTCTCGCCCGGTGCCAGCTGGAACTGACCGACCCAGTCGATCTCCTCACGCTGCATCGCCTCCGCGCCGCCCACGGCGAAGAGCATCCACCGGTGCTCGACGCCGGCCACGTGCTTGACCAGGCCGCCGAGGCTCAGCTCGCTCACCGTCGGGCGGGTGGCGGCCTGCTCGTCGGTGAGCCCGTCCACCGTGTGCAGCAGGAAACCCCGGTGCCGGCGCAGCGTCTGCAGTAGATCGGCCCGCTCACCGGTGAGCTGCTCCGTGCTGGTCATGCTGCCACCCTTCGTCGATGTTCACTCGGTGCCACCGTAGGCCCCGGCACCGACACTTCCGGTGTCGGACACGACGTGCGACGTACGAGCCGCCAGCGGTTGCCGATCCGCGTCGGTGGCGGTCCACTGAATGACATGGGTGTGATCAAGGTGGGTACGTCGTCCTGGGCCGACCAGTCGCTGCTGCGCTCGGGGTGGTACCCGCGCTCGGCCAACACGCCGGCCCGTCGGCTCGGTTTCTACGCCGGCCGGTTCCCGCTGGTCGAGGTGGACACGTCCTACTACGCCGTACCCGTACCGGAGACCACGCAGGGCTGGGTCGACGCCACACCTGACGACTTCACCTTCGACGTCAAGGCGTTCAGTCTCTTCACCGGCCATCCGACGCCGGTCGCCGCGCTACCCCGGGACCTGCGTCCGACCGCCGGCCCGAGCCGGATCCGCCGCCGGGACCTGCCGGAGCGGGCGTACGACGAGCTGTGGGCCCGGTTCCGCGCGGCCCTCGACCCGATCGCGGCGGCCGGCAAGCTGGGTGCGGTGCTGTTGCAGTTCCCGCCGTGGCTGGTGCGCGGCGCGGCGGCCGAACGCCGGATCGTCGAGCTGGCGCAGCGCTGCCGGCCGTGGCGGGTGGGTGTGGAGCTGCGGCACGGCTCCTGGTTCGACGGCCCGGCCGCGTCGGACACGCTGGACCTGCTGCGCGCGCACGACCTGTCCCTGGTCTGCGTCGACATGCCGCAGGGGCACCCGTCGTCGGTGCCGCCGATCCTGACCACGACCGCGGAGCCGGCGATCGTCCGGTTCCACGGCCACAGCCGGGCCTGGGGCGACGGCGACAAGCAAGAGAAGTTCCGGTACGCGTACGACGAGGCCGAGCTCGCGCACTGGGCCGGGCGGTTGGCCGAGCTCGCCGGTCCGACCGACGACCTGCACGTGTTGTTCAACAACTGCTGCGCCGGTCAGGCCCAACGCGACGCGACCCGGCTGGCGCAACTGCTCACCGAGACCATGGTCGCCGACCGGAGCGTTGCGGCCGGATCGAGCGGCTGACCGGCCACGGTGGGATCAGGAGCGTCGACCCCGGCTGCGCAGCGCGTCCTGTGTCGAATCGCCGATGTCGGCGTCGTCCGGGAAGGTCCGGCCGCTGGGCGCCGGGTCCGGTGGGGCGCCGGGGCCGGCCATCGTCGTCCGGGTTGGCTCCACCGAGCCGAAGCCGTGCCGTCCCGCCGGGTCGGTCCGGCCCGACGGGGCACCCGCACGCCGTTCCCCGCGTCGTCCCTCGGGCACCGCGGTCTCCTCGCTGCCCTCGTCCATCGGCGAGTCCGCGTCGGCACCCCAGGGCGCGTCGGCGTCGAAGCCGTCGCCGCCGCCCCACGGCTGGGTCGCCTCCGGCTCCTGCCGGTCGTTGTCACCACTGCGTCCCTTGTGCACCGTCATGGCCACCCCGCTCGTCGGTCCGCCGCTGCCGGCGGACGGTGTGCCGTTCTCGGGTCGCGCCCGCCCGCGCCGGTGCCGTCGCAGGAGCGTCGTCGCCGCGTCGGGGAGCGCACGGGACCGGCCAGCGCCCCGCCGTCGAGAGGGCGGCGGGACGCGGGCCGGCCCGGCGTTCAGCGTCCGGCCATCGCCATCGGCCGTTTGCCGTTGCTCATGCCGGCCATCTTGATCATGCCCTTCGAGGCACCCTTCATGCTGCTGCCCCGGCCGAGAATCCCCTTGAACACCTGGCCGGGCTTCTGCTGCTCACCCATGTACGCGGTGACCACCACCAGGGCCCCGGTCAACGCCGGAATGGCCCACTGGAGCAGCTTCATCTGCCGCTGCGAGGAGGCCACGCTCGCCGGGGTCTGGTGGTTCGGCTCGGTGGTCCCGCTCACCGGCGAGGCACCGGCCTTCTCCAGGCGCATGCCGACCAACCGGCTGTAGCCGGTCACGGCCAGCGCGCCGATCGTCAACGCCGTCTTGATGGCGCTGGTACGGCCCACCCCGGACTGAGCCGCCACGCGTGGGCTCTCCGTCACCAACTCGCCGACCGCACCGGCCAGGTGCGCGCCGATGGCGGCGGCGTTGACCGGGGTCCATCTGGACCATCCGGCCGACGCGACCGAGAGTCGCTGGGTCGAGTCGCTGATCTTCCCTGCCGCGCCGTTGACGCCGAAGGCACCCATGAGGGAGCCGCCGAACCAGGCCGCGAGGCCCAGATCGTGCATCGAGCGCAGTGCGGTATGCCGTTCGGACATGTGATCCCCTTCCGCCGTGTTGGGCGCTGCGGCTTACCCGCCGCCCGGGCGGCTAACCCCGTCACCCGGCGGCCGATCGGCACCGCACCGGCAGGACCGCGACATACGGGTTTCGAGGTGCCGCACCACCGCCGGCAGGAGTCGTTCGCGCGGTGGCGGGTAGATCCCGAGCGACGCTGACCGAGAGGGGAACGGGATGTCGCAGCCGGACGAGAGTCGGGAGAAGACCCCGAAAACCGACGCGGTGCTCATGCACCCGGACAACGACCCACACAAGAACACCGCGGAGGTCGCGCCGCGCAAGGACCACGCCAAGATTCAGGTGGAGCGCGACGGCGAGCTGGTGCCGCTGGACCAGGACGAGTGAACGGCCCGACCCGGCTCAGCGGGGCGGCAGGTCGCCGGCGAAACTGGCGATCCGCCGCGCCAACGGGGTGCTCGCGCGGACCCACGTGAAGTGGTCCAGAGCCGCATCGGCCTGCGCCACCGGGTAGCGCTCCCGGGTGAGCGGGGCCGCGGCGAGCTTCGCGCAGAGGGCGTCCATCGTCTCGTGCGGGGTGTACTGGTCGTCGTCCACACTGACCGCCAGCGTCGGTGTGCGCACCGCGCGTACCGCAGCCTCGGTGTCCGTGCCGTTCAGCCGGGGAAAACGGCCGGTGCGCGCGGTGTGGGCCCAGTCGCGGATCACGCCGCGCGCCTGCCGGCCGCCGAAGCCCCAGCCCGGCCAGACCCGCAGCAGGGCCGCGGTGGCGGCGATCCCCTGGGTGTACGGCAGGACGCCGAGGCCGCGCAGGCCCGGGTAGTGTCGCCAGTACGGGATGCCGACCGCGATCAGTGCCAACGCGTCCACCTCGTCGCCGCCGTGCAGGGCGAGGTGCAGCAGCGCGGCCTGACCGCCGAGCGAGTGCCCCAGCAACAGGCGGTTACGCCCGTCCAGTCGTGGCTTGAGGGCGGCGAGAACGGCCCCGACGTCGTCGGCCAACTCGGCGTAGCCGTAGCGGTCGGCCCGGCTCGGCGTCGGAGTGCTCGCCCCGGTTCCGCGCAGGTCGGCGACGACCACGGCCAACCCGGCGGCGCGTAGCGTGGCCGCGAAGGGGCGGTAGTAGCGGGCCCGCACACCCATCGCGGGCCAGATCACGACCACCGGCGCACCCGTGGTGTCGGGCGGTTCGGGGTAGACCTGCACACCCAACCGGCCGCCGTCGACGTCGACGAACTCCTGCGCGTACTCCGGATCTTGATCCACCGGCTCAGCCTACGGTCCCGGCGTTACCGGCGGGTAGCCGACGGTGCGCCGACGCGACGGAGGGCCCCGCCGCAGCGGGGCCCTCCGGTTGGCGACGCGGTCAGGAGACCGAGATCGTCCCGTTGCCGGCGCGGACGCAGGCGACCGAGCGGGCGCTGGTGGTGGCGGCTCCACTCAGGCACTGACCGAGCACCTGGTGACCCGTGGCGTTCGGGTGCCAGGACTCCTGGCAGGTCTGGAAGTAGCTGACGCAGGTGTTGGCGATGCGCTGGATGGCGATCTTGTCCTTGCCGGACAGGCTGGTGACGAAGGTGCCGCTCGCGCCGTCCTGCAGCCGGATCGGCGTGGCCAGCGAGCCCGTCGGGCTGCTGGTCTGCTCGCACAGCCGAGCGCCGTTGAAGGCCTGCTGCACGTTCAGGTAGACCAGTTCGTCGGCGGGGAACTCGGCCGCGAGGGTGTCCCGGGCGGACTTCACGATGGTGCCCAGGCCCTGCGAGAACCGGTGTCCGGGCGCCAGGCTGGCCCGGTGGATCGGGCAACCCGCCGCGTACCGCTCGGCACCCAGGTCACGGAACTTGTCCCGGGTGTCGTCGCGGCTGTCCTCCTCGTGGAACTGCGGGTTCAGGTCCAGCGGCAGCGGGTTCGTGTAGTCCTGGAACACCACCCGGTGCTGTCCGTCCGCGTCGATCTGGTCCAGGGTGGTCAGGATCTGGCGTACGGCGGCGGTGGTCTCCGCGGTCGCGGCGCTGAGCTGTGCCGCGGTGGCCAGGTCGGCGTCGCTGCACGGCTTCTGCTCCACCGGCCCGCCGAGGTACGCCCAGAACTCCCACCAGCCGGTCCAGGCGTCGGCGATGAACCGGTTGGCGCACTTCTCCGCGACGCTGCCGAAGGTGAACGAGCTGTTGTTGGAGCCCAGGCCGACCAGCACCAGGTCGATGTCCTGGGTCTGCGCGACGGCGCGGAGCTGGTCCAGCTGCGCGGCCACGGTCCGGCCGTTCGTCCGCGCCTGCGAGGCGTTGGCGATGTCGTGCGGCTGGCCGCCGGAGCAGGCCAGGTTGAACCGGTTCTGGATGCCCGGCAGGTTGGCCTGGTGCAGCGAGGCGTTTGCCGAACGGTGGCAGAAGAACGCGTTGTTGTTCGCCGCGGTCCAACCGGGGAAGCCCTGGGCGACACCGTTGACGTCGACCACCGGGGTGTACGCCCCGGCGCCCTCGCCGCTGATGAAGCTGTCGCCGAGTGCCACCGCGGCGGTGGGCAGCGCGGCGGACGCGGGTGCGGGCAGCGCGACGGCGGTCGACAACGCGGCCATGGCGATCGTTAGTCCCGCGGCGAGCGCGGTACGCCGGAACCTGGGCATGGGGCCCCCATCCATCGAAAGATGAAAGATTCTCTGAGAGCGCGATCAGATCACCCCTGTGCAACGGGCGTCAATGGCCCGTAACAGATTCGTTCGATGAAAGACATGTGGCACACTCCGGTCACTTTCCGAAGCCGTGCGCCCCAACCGGCCGTGATCGTGCTTTGCGGTGCGTGCTCCCGTGCTCACCGGCTGACTGTTCGCTGGCTCACGTCCGAGGGCCACCGCGCGGCGGGTCGCGTAGGTCCTCCGGGAGTTGTCCTAGCCTCGGGCTAGGCTCGCTGCGGCGCGCCACGCCGGCTGATGTCGCCGGTGACCGGCAGCACACCGCCGAGACCGGGGAGTACGACCAGTTGACCGCAGAGCCTGACACCCTGTACGGGGCCGATGACCTCACCCACCTTGAGGGGCTGGACGCTGTCCGCAAGCGGCCCGGCATGTACATCGGCTCCACCGACAGCCGTGGCGTGGGTCACCTCGTCAACGAGATCCTCGACAACTCCACCGACGAGGGTGTCGCCGGTCACGCCGACCACGTCGAGGTGATCCTGCACGCCGACGGCTCGGTGCAGGTCGACGACGACGGCCGGGGCATCCCCACCGACGTGCACGCCAAATCCGGCATCTCCGGCGTCGAGCTGGTGCTGACCCGGCTGCACGCCGGCGGCAAGTTCGGCGGCTCCGGCTACAAGACCTCCGGCGGCCTGCACGGCGTCGGCGCCTCGGCGGTCAACGCGCTGTCCCGCCGCTTCGACGTGACAGTCCGCCGAGCCGGCAAGATCCACACGATGTCCTTCCGGCACGGCGTCCCGGGCATCTTCGACGGTGCCGGGCCGGACGCGCCCTTCACCGCCGGCCCCGGGCTCCAGGTCACCGGTGCGATGAAGCGCGGCCAACGCACCGGCACCTCGATCCGCTGGTGGCACGACGCCCGCTACTTCGAGACCGGCGCCGCACTCGACGTGGACGCCGTCCGCACCAAGCTGCGCAACACCGCCTTCCTGGTCCCCGGCGTGACCTACCTGCTGCGTGACCTGACCGGCGAGGCACCCGCCGAGGAGCGGTTCCACTACCCCAACGGGCTCAGCGACATGGTGGAGTTTCTCGCACCGGCCGGCGACCGGCCCGTCTCCGGCACCCTGCTGGTCAACGGCGAGGGCACCTACCGGGAGAACGCCGCCGACGCCAACGGCGTCATGCAGTCCAACGTGCAGCGGCGCGCCGAGGTCGAGGTGGCGTTCCGGTGGGGCACCGGCTACGACCGCACCGTCGAGTGCTTCACCAACACCATCCGCAACGCACACGGCGGCACCCACCGCAAGGGCTTCGAGCGGGCCCTCGTCCGCGCCCTCGCCGACGCGGTCCGCAACACCCGCGGCCTGCTCAAGGCCAAGGAGGAGCCGCCCACCCTGGACGACGTCCTGGAGGGGATGACCGCGGTGGTGCACGTGCGCATCCCCGAGCCCCAGTTCACCTCGCAGACCAAGGACGAGCTGTCCACCCCGGGGATCACCAAGGTGCTCCAGGGTCTGGTCGACGCGCACGTGAAGGCCTGGCTGGAGGACCGGCGCACCAAGGCCGAGGCCCGCACGGTCCTGCAGAAGATCGTCGACGCGGCCCGGGTGCGGCTCACCCAGAAGCAACAGAAGGACGCCGCCCGGCGCAAGACCGCCCTGGAGGGCGCGTCCATGCCGCCGAAGCTCGTCGACTGCCGGGCCACCGGCATCGACCGCAGCGAGCTGTTCATCGTGGAGGGCGACAGCGCGCTCGGCACGAGCCGGATGGCGCGATCCTCGGAATACCAGGCGCTGCTGCCGATCCGCGGCAAGATCCTCAACGTCCAGAAGGCCAACCTCCAGCAGGTTCTGGACAATGCCGAGTGCGCCGCGATCGTGCAGGTCCTCGGTGCCGGCTCGGGGCGCACGTTCGACCTGTCCGCGCTGCGCTACGGCCGCGTGCTGATCATGGCCGACGCTGACGTGGACGGCGCCCACATCCGGACGCTGCTGATCACCCTCTTCGCCCGGTACATGCGCCCGCTGATCGAGGCCGGTCGGCTCTACGCCGCGATGCCGCCCCTGCACAAGATCACCACCAGGGGGCGCAACCCGCAGACCACCTACACCTACACCCAGGCCGAGATGGAGACGACGGTCCGCAAGCTGGAAAAGGCCGGCAAGCAGATCGTCACACCCATCCCACGCTTCAAGGGTCTCGGTGAGATGGACGCCGACGAGTTGTGGGACACCACGATGAACCCGGCCACCCGCGCCGTCCGCCGGATCACCCTCGACGACGTCGACGCCGCCGAACGCATCCTCGAACTGCTGATGGGGGAGAAGGTCGAGCCGCGCCGCAACTGGCTCATCGACTCCGCCGACCGCGTCGACCGGGATGCGATCGACGCGTGAGCGAGCGACAGCGAGCGAATTTCGATACAGCGCGATGGGGTTTCATGCCGTCGCGAAGCGACGGCATGAGCGCCCGTTCCGTTCCAGTTCCAGTTCCCGTGGAGAGCTGAGTCATGGCACGCCGTAAGGAAAACAAGGTCGACCTCTCCTCGTTCGACCAGGCCGGCGCGCGGGTCTTCGACAACCCGCTGGTCACCGAGGTGTCCGACTCCTACCTGGAGTACGCGTTCTCGGTCATCCACTCCCGCGCCCTGCCCGACGCGCGCGACGGCCTCAAGCCCGTGCACCGGCGCATCCTCTGGTCGATGTACGAGCAGGGCTACCGCCCGGATCGCGGCCACGTGAAGTCTGCCCGAATTGTCGGGGATGCGATGGGAAAGTACCATCCACATGGTGATACGGCCATTTATGACGCGATGGTCCGCCTCGCACAGGACTTCTCGCTCAACGTGCCACTCATCGACGGGCATGGAAATTTTGGGTCTCCAGACGATGGCCCGGCTGCCTCGCGTTACACGGAAGCACGAATGTCCCGGGAGGCCATGCTGCTCGTCGGTGAGCTGGGCGAGGACACCGTCGACGTCGAGCCCAACTACGACGGGTCGCTGACCCAGCCGACCGTGCTGCCCGCCGCGTTCCCCAACCTGCTGGTCAACGGCGCGTCCGGGATCGCGGTCGGCATGGCCACCAACATGATCCCGCACAACCTCGCCGAGGTCGTCTCCGCGGCCCGCTGGCTGATCAACCACCCGGACGCCACCCTGGACAAGCTCATGGAGTTCGTTCCCGGCCCCGACCTGCCCACCGGCGGGGTGCTGCTGGGTCTGGACGAGGTGCGCCGGGCGTACGAGACCGGGCGTGGCGTGGTGCGGATGCGCGGCAAGGTGGAGATCGGCCCGATCGAGGGCAGCCGGGGTCGCCAGGCGATCACCGTGGTCGAGCTGCCCTACGGCGTCGGCGCGGAGAAGGTCATCGCGGCGATCACCAACGAGGTCACCAAGACCAAGCGGCTCACCGGCATCGCCGACGTCAAGGACCTCACCGATCGGGAGAGCGGCACCCGCCTCGTCGTCGAGTGCAAGGTCGGGGTCAACCCGCAGGCGCTGCTCGCCGACCTCTACCGGCTGACCCCGCTGGAGCAGTCCTTCGGCGTCAACAACCTGGTCCTGGTCGACGGGCAGCCGCGCACGCTGGGGCTGAAGGCGCTGCTGGAGGTGTTCCTGGCCCACCGGTACGAGGTGATCACCCGGCGTACCTCGTACCGTCGGCGTAAGCGCCAGGAGCGGCTGCACCTGGTCGACGGTCTGCTGATCGCGCTGCTGGACATCGACGAGGTGGTCCGGCTGATCCGGGGCAGCGACGACGCGCAGGCCGCGAAGGACGGGCTGATGAGCCGGTTCGGCCTGTCCGACATCCAGGCGACCTACATCCTGGACACTCCGCTGCGCCGGTTGACCAAGTTCGACCGGATCGAGTTGGAGGCCGAGCAGGAGCGGCTGCGTGCCGAGATCGCCGAGCTGAGCAAGATCCTCGACGACGAGCGGGTGCTCAAGAAGCTGGTCTCCGACGAGTTGGCGGCGGTGGTCAAGCAGTTCGGCACCGAACGGCGGACGACGCTTGTCGACGGCGATCTCAAGGAGGTGCTGGCGGCGTCCGTGCCGGCCGGCCCGCTGGAGGTTGCCGACGACCCGTGCCAGGTGATCCTGTCTGCGACCGGGCTGGTCGCCCGGACCGCGGCCGAGTCGGAGGAGAGCGCCGAGGGGCGCCGGCGCAACGGCCGGGTCAAGCACGACACGGTACGCGCGATCGTGCACTCCACCGCCCGTGGTCGGGTGCTGCTGCTGACGAGTGCGGGTCGGGCCTTCAAGGTCGACGTGCTGCCGCTGCCGGTGTTGCCCGAGCAGGCCGGCACGGTGTCGCTGCGCGGTGGCATGTCCGCGGCCGAGCTGGTGCCGTTGGCCGCGGGGGAGACGGTCGTCGGTCTTGCCCCGTTGGGTGGGCAGGCGGACGGCTCGCCCGGCCTGGCGCTGGGCACCCGGCAGGGCGTGGTGAAGATCTGCGCGCCGGAGTGGCCGGTGCGCTCCGACGAGTTCGAGGTGATCGGCCTTCGGGACGGTGACGAGGTGGTCGGTGCGACCTGGTTGTCCGACGGCACCGAATCGCTGACGTTCGTCACCTCGGAGGCGTCGCTGTTGCGCTTCCCCGCCGGGCTGGTCCGTCCACAGGGCCTCAAGGGCGGCGGGATGGCCGGCATCAACCTGCCGGAGGGGGCGCGGGTGGCGTTCTTCGGCGCGGTCCGCACCGACGACCCGGGGCATGGTGAGCCGATGGTGGTCACCTCCACCGGGGCGACGGTGAAGGTGACGCCGTTCAAGGCGTACCCCGCGAAGGGCCGGGCGACCGGCGGCGTGCGGGCGCACCGGTTCCTCAAGGGTGAGACGGACGTGGTCGTCGCCTGGGTGGGTCCGCGCCCGGTCGGCGCGACCGGCACCGGCGACCCGGTGGAGTTGCCCACGGCGGATCCGCGCCGCGACGGCTCCGGCTTCGCGGTGATGCTCGGCCCAACGGTGGTGGGCCACGTGATCGAACGCGACTGACCGCACCAGGTCGACGTCGACACATGCGCGTGTCGCCAGGCCACGTGGGACTCATGCGTGCGAGCGAGGCTCTCATGCGTGCGGGGGAGGTGGCGGGCACTGGCAAGATCGCCCGGCGGCGCGATGCCGTCGGGGCGGCGAAACGGGAGGCTTGACCACGTCGAACACACGACGTCAGCACCCCGAGGAGACACCACAATGGAGTTTCGTTCCGCCTTCGTCGCCGCCCCGGTCCTGGTGATGAGCTACGGCATCATCCGTCTCGTCGACGGGCTGGACGGCGAGCGTGGTCCCGGCCCGGCCTGGACCATCGGGCACCTCGCATTCATCGGCGCCCTCGTCGCGTTCATCTCGGTGTTCTGGCAGATGCGCCGCATGACTGGCGGCCGGGTCCTGGCGACGGTGTTCGCCACGGCCGGCACCTTCGGCGCGCTGTCGTTGATCACCCAGTTCTCGATCGACCTGGTGGCCGGCCTGCTGGCCACCGACAACTACGGCATGAGCATGATCACTCACCAGGTGCGTACCCTGCCGGGAATCTCGCAGTTGGCCTACGACTTCGGGCCCTACGCCTTCTACCTCGGCCAGCTCGCGTTGGTCGTCCTGCTCGCGGTGCGGCGCCGGGTCAAGGTGTGGACGCCGGTCCTGGTGCTTGCCGACCTTGCCACGCCGTTCATCGACAAGGACCTGATTCCGCTGGGATCGATCTTGTTGCTGGTCTCCTTCCTTCCGCTGGCCCGCCGCGGCACCGCCGCCACCCCGGCGAGCCCGGTGCCCGCCCTCGCCTGAGCGGCGAGTCCGAACCAATCCCCCCGGGGCCGGGGGATCGGCTGCCGATGGGGAGGAGGGTCCGAGCTGATGCACACTGTCGCGATGTCGTTCGCCCGGCTCGTGCGCACCGCCAATCCGTACGTGGTGGATGCGGCGATCGCCGTGTTCGTCCTCGTCGCGGTGTCGCTGCCGTTCGTGCTTCCCCAGCGGGGCGGCGCACCGGGGCCGCTGGCATACCTGCTCAGCGCGGGTACGGCGATCCCGCTGATCTGGCGCAGACGGGTGCCGTTCACCGTGTTGGTGGTGGTCGCACTGGCCACGATCGGGGGCAAGGCCGTGGACGCGCCAGGGCAGCCCCTCGCGTACGGCGGGCTGGTCGCGCTCTACACGGTCGCCGCGCTGGGGGGTCGTCGGCAGCGCTGGGGGGCACTCGCCGCGACCTTCCCGGGTGTGGCGGCAGGGGTGGCGTTCAACACCAACCGCGTCAGTGAATACTTCTACACCTTCCTGGTCTTCTTCACCGCGTACGTCCTGGGTCGACTCAGCCACGCTCGCCAGGAGCGCGCGACAGCGCTGGAGGACCGGGCGCTTCGGGCTGAGCGTGAGCGTGAGTTCGAGGCCGATCGGGCCGCCATCCGTGAGCGGGCGCGGATCGCCAGGGAGATGCACGACGTGTTGTCCCACGCGGTGAGCCTCATGATCGTGCAGGCCGAGGCCGGGCCGGTTGCGGTGCGGACCGCCCCGCACCGGGCCGAGGCGGCGTTCGACGCCATCGCCGCCGCCGGCCGCGACGCCATGGTGCAGCTGCGCGGCATGCTCGGCCTGCTGCGCTCGGAGGCCGGGCCCCGCAGTCCGCAGCCCACCCTGGCCCAGTTGCGGCCGCTGATCGACGGAGTCCCGGCGGCCGGGCTGCGGGTGACAGGTGAACAGCGCCCGGTGTCGGCAGACCTGGAGTTGGCGGCGTACCGCATCGTGCAGGAGGCCCTGACCAATGCCGTCAAGCACGCGGCGGCCAGCACTGTCGACGTCCACCTGGGCTGGTCCCCCGAAGCCCTCACGATCACCGTGGCCGACGACGGTGCGGGAACCAGTGACCCGGGTGGCGGACACGGCCTCGTCGGCATCCGGGAGCGGGCGATCGCCTGCGGAGGTACGGCGAGAACTGGGCCGGGAGTCGGTGGGCGCGGGTTCACCGTCGAGGTTCGGCTACCCTTCCCGGCGTGACGATTCGGGTGGTGATCGCGGACGACCAGGAGCTTGTGCGCAGCGGATTCGCCATGATCCTTGACGCCCAACCGGACATCACCGTCCTTGCCGAAGTCGGTGACGGCGAGGCGGCCGTGGCCGCCGTTCGGGAGCACCGGCCGGAGGTGGCGCTCCTGGACATCCGGATGCCGACGATGGACGGCATCGAGGCCGCCCGTCGTATCTGTGCCGACGCCGGTAGCCGAGTCATCATGCTCACCACCTTCGACCAGGACGACTACATCTACGAGGCCCTGTATGCCGGTGCCAGTGGCTTCCTGCTCAAGGACGTACGCCGTGAAGACCTCGTCCACGCCGTCCGGGTGGTGGCCTCCGGCGATTCGTTGCTCGCCCCCTCGGTCACTCGGCAGATCATCGCCGACATCGCCGGTCGCCACCGCCCTGGTGCGACCAGGTCGGCCGGTGGGTCCGACGCTCGCCTCGGCGTGCTCACCACCCGCGAACGGGAGACTCTGCACCTGCTGGGCCGAGGTCTGTCCAACGCGGAGATCGCCCAGGCGCTGGTGGTCAGTGAGCACACCGTGAAGACCCATGTCAGCAATGTGCTGACCAAACTCGGCCTCCGAGATCGCGCCCAGGCGGTGATCTGCGCCTACGAGACCGGCCTGATCGCCGTCGGCGAGAGCTGAGCAGCTTCTCTGGCCGCCCGCCTCAGGCCACGCCGACCGGGCGGAACTGGACGCTCACCCGGGGCCCGACCGGGCGGGTGGTTTTCGGGATGGCGTGCTCCCAGGTGCGTTGGCAGGAGCCGCCCATCACGATCAGGTCGCCGTGGCCCACCGGGAAGCGCAGGGTGTCGCCGCCACCACGCGGGCGCAGGAGCAGCGGTCGGGGCGCGCCGAAGGAGACGATCGCGACGACGGTGTCGGTGTGTGCGGAGCGGCCGATGGTGTCGCCGTGCCAGGCGACGCTGTCCCGGCCGGACCGGTAGAGGCACATGCCGGCGGTGACGAAGGGCTCGCCCAGCTCGGGCGCGTAGTGCCGGGTCAGTGCGGCCCGTGCCTCGGTGAGCACCGGGTGGGGCAGTTGCCGGTCGCCGGAATACCAGCAGAGCAGGCGGGGCACGTCGACCTCGCTGTCATACATGGTGCGCCGCTCGGCCCGCCAGGGGACCTCGGTGAGCAGGGTGTCGAGGACGGCGTCGGAGCCGTGCACCCACCCGGGGAGGTGGTCGACCCAGGCGCCCCGGCTGAGCTGGTGCCGGCGGAGCAGACCGGGCAGGGGCCCCAGGGTCGGCCCGGCGTCGGCCAGGTCGAGCATCGACGGCTGGTAGGCGGCCTGCGTCATACGGCCACCCTAGCAGCACTTTCGTACACCCGTGCTAGGGGTGGAGCGCGTCGGCCCGCTGCCTTCCGGGAAGATCGTGCTCGATCCTGGATCTCAACGCCGCTGCGTTAGGTGGAACGGCTGTTCGTCGCCCAGCACTTGCTTCGCCGATCATGGAGTTGTGGTGGGTAACAGAACGCCCGTAAAACCCCAAAGTCGGCACCACAACTCCATGATCGCCAAGCCGGGTCCAACCCGCTCCCCGATCGGGCACTTCCTGTCCCGGGTTGACCCGCCGGCTACAGCCCTAACGCAACGGTGTTGTGCTGGATCTAGTGGCCTTCTGAGCGTTCAAGGGGACTGTTTCCAGCTTCGAGCACGATCTTGCCTGCTGGGATCAGCCGGGAAGGGCGGCGGCGCGTACGGCGTCGAACACCGCGTCCACGACCCGGGCCCGGCCCTGCCCGTCGACTGTCGACCAGGCCTGCGCGGCGAGCGTGGCGCGGCGCTGCGGTGCGCTGAGCAGCCCGTGCAGGGTCCGCGCCGCCGTCGCGCGGGCGGCTCGTCCGGCGACGCCGCCGGTGGTCAGCTCCGGCAGTTCGCCGAGACCGGCGGCCAGGCCGTGCCGCACCACCCGGGTGTACGACTCGCGTTGGTTGTCCACCACACAGACCAGTGCGGCGGGTGCGCCCAGGCAGCAGAGTTCCCAGGTGGACGTGCCGGCGGCGCTGACCACCAGGTCCGCCTCGGTGATCAGGGTCGGTAGCGAGGTGGTGGGCGGGATCGGCCGGATGATCTGCCCACGGCCGGGAGCGATGTCCTCGACCTCTGCCTCCAGCTCGGGTCGGCCGACGATGACCGTGAGGTCCATCGGATGGCCGGTGGCGACCAGCACCCGGGTCAGTAGCGGGGCCGCGCCGACCGCGTCGGTGCCGCCGAAGAAGGCCAGCACCCGGGGGCGGCTCACCGTCGTGGCGGGCGGGGCGACCGGTGGCCGGGCGCTGATCACGGAGTCGCGCAGCAGGGCGTACCGGCTCCCGGCGAGCAGCCGGCCCGGCAACCGCGCCCCGACATCCCGGCCCGGCGGCTCCGCGCCGGGACCCGGGCTTGTCAGCTCCGCGCCGGGACCCGGGCTTGTCAGCTCCGCGCCGAAGTTCTGGTCGAGGTAGAGGTCGGCGGCCTGGCCCCGGCTGTCCCCGTCGATGATGGCGAGGGTGAACACGCCGGCGGCGCGCAGGGCGCCCGCCCCGGCCGGGTCCAGCTCGTAGGAGTCGAGAACCATGACGTCCAGCTCGTGGCGGTGGGCTGCCTCGACCAGCTCGGCCGGCGATTCCGGGCCCGGGTACAGGGGGATGCCTCGTGCGGCCAGCTCCGTGGTGGCCCAGGCGAGCTGTTCGACGGTGCCGAACACGGCGACGTGGGCGCCTCGGGCGAGGAATTCCTCGGCGAGCGCGAAGCAGCGCACGAGGTGGCCGACGCCGCGTCGTGGCCCGGCGTCGCAGCGCAGCCCGATCCGCGGCGTACTCAGGACTCCTCCAGCTGTTTCTGTCGGACGTCGGCGTTGAGGGCGCGCAGCTCGGGCTGCCCGTGCAGCCAGTCGGCGAGTTTGGCGAGCGGCACGCTGACGTCCCCGAAGTGGTCGACGACCGCACTGACCAGCGCCCAGTCCTGCTCGGTGTCGAGGGTGAGCCGCAGGTCGGACCGGTCCGGGGTGAGCGTCACGCCGAGCACCCGGAACAGCTCCGGATGGGTGTACGCGTACGAGGTCACGTGCACCCGGTGGTGGTCGGTGGCGAGCTGGCCCAGGGTACGCAGCGTCTCCGCTCGGATGATCTCGACGTCCAGTCCGCGGGGCAGGGTGCGGGCGATCGACGTGCTCGCGTAGTCCAGCCCGGGGACCGCCCGGTACACCGCCGCGACCAGGGTGATGATCTCCGGGTCGAGCAGCGGGCAGTCGGCGGTGAACCGCATGACCGCGTCCCCCGGGTGCGCCGCGAGGGCGCCCACGAAACGATCCAGGACGTCGTCGACCGGCCCGCGGTGGCACGGCACGCCCAGCCGCGCGCACTCGGCCACCACGGCGTCGTCGGCGGTGTCCGTGCTGGTCGCGACGACCAGGTCGGCCAGGACACCGCTGTCGCGGGCGGCGCGCACCACCCGGCCCAGCACGGAACGCCCGGCGAGCGGGCGGAGCACCTTGCCGGGCAGCCGCGACGAACCCATCCGGGCCTGCACGATGCCGACGATCCGGGAGGCCGCGCCGTTCGTCGGGGTCAGCCCGGGTGCCGGTACGCCGGTCACTGCTGCTCCTCCTCCTTCGGGCTGAGCACGGCGGTGGCTCGGCGCTTGGCAGCGCGGGCACCCCGTTTGGCCAGCCGGGCCGGGGTGATGGCGAGCCTGCCCACCCGGTAGCTGAGTGATCCGCTGAGCAGGCCGATCGTCGTC
Organism: Micromonospora sp. NPDC049171; assembly: GCF_040648275.1. NCBI lineage: Bacteria > Bacillati > Actinomycetota > Actinomycetes > Micromonosporales > Micromonosporaceae > Micromonospora > Micromonospora sp. NPDC049171. Next base: position 60,534 of record NZ_JBEZDJ010000014.1, on the reverse strand, counting down.
TCGGCCCGGCGCAGCGCCCGTTCCCGGGAGGTGAGCAGCTCCTCGGTCCAGGCGGTCAGTGCCGCCAGTCGGGTGAGTTCCTCGCGTTGGCGCAGCCACGCCTCGCGCAGCTGTTGGTAGCTGCGCGCACCGACCGGCGGGTCGGTCGGTGCGACGGCGTGCAGCTCGGTGGCGAGGTGGATCCTGCCGTCGGGGTCCAGCCCGTGCAGGGCGGCGGCGATGGCCGCCTCGGCCTCCACCGCCTCGGCGACTGTCGCACGGTCCAGGTCGTGGCCGGCGAGGCCGCCGAGCACCACGGTCAGGCCGGCGACGTCGAGGGTGGACGACCACGGGTGGGCGTACCCGCCGGTGAGCAGGCCCGCCGCGAAGCGCCACAGGCCGCGGGCCAGCACCACGTCGGCGGGCAGGGCGTCGGTGGCGCGCCAGCTCGGGTCGAGCACCGCGTACCGATCGCCGTCGACGACCACGTTGTCGGTGCCGGCCAGCGCCGCAGCGCCACCGATCCGACCGTCGGTGTCGGCCTGATCGGCGAGCCAGCCCGCGTACCCGTGCAGGAGCGTGCGCAGGGCGGCCAGGTCGCGGCGCAGGGCCGCGTCGAGCAGCAGGGTACGCAGCAGCCGGCCGGACGGCACCGGCCCGGACAGCGCGTCCGCGTCCCGGTACGCGGCCTCGCGGCTGGCGAACGGCGCGGCGGCCGGCAGGTTCGTGCCGGCGGTGGCGGTGAGCCCCCAGCGCCAGCCCGACGGACCGTGTCGCACCTCCAGCACGCCGATCCCGGGTCGCCCGGTCTGCACCAGCACCACCGGCAGATCCCGGTCGACGGCCGGTGCGGTGGGAGTCGCCGTATCGGCGGGCCGGTGGGCGAGCACCAACCAGCCCGGTGCGAGGTCGGCGGCGCGGCCGGCGTGCAGCGCGTCCACCGCCAGTCGGGCCGGGTCCTGGAGCACGGTGTCGCCGGTGAAACCGCCGGCGCAGGCGCCGTGCAGCACCGCGTCGAAGAGGCCGGAGCCGGCGTCGGAGTCGAGGTGGTCGGCGTCAACAAGGGCCGTCGGGGTGCCGGCGTCGGGGTACGCGGCCCAGCACGCGCCCGGCCGCAGCCCCGCCGCGGTGAGCCGCTCGCGGAGCTGGTCCCGGTTGGCCGGGTGGGTCCGGTCGAGGACGCCGCCGATCGTCCACGCGGAATCCTCCCGGCCGGCGTACCACGGGGTGGTGGCGACGAGTCGGTGCAGGCCGAGCGGGTTGTCCACGCGCAGCAGCAGCGTGCCACCGGGTCGCAGGGCGGCGACCAGTCGCGCCAGCACGCCGTCCCACCCGAGGCGGGTGCCCTCCACCGACTCCACCGGGTCCAGGCCGGCGGCGGCGATCACCACGTCGTACGTCTCGTCGGGTAACCCGGCCGGACCGCCCACCACCAGGTGTGCGGTGCGCTGGGCCAGCGCGACCGCGTCCGGGTGGCTGCGCAGCAGGCCGGTCACCTCGGCGTGGCCGAGCTGGTCGAGCAGGGCCGGGTCGTGCGGGCCGGCCACCAGCACCCGGGCGCCGGGCGGCACGAGCCGGGCGGCCAGCGCGGCGAGGGGCCCACCGTCGGCCAACCGCTTCTGCGGCAGGTCGGACCAGGCCAGCATCTCGCCGCCCGGCAGGGTGATCCGCCCGGCACGTGCCGTCGCAGAGGCTGTCGGGGAACCCCGCAGCGGCTGCGACGGGCCCAGCCGACGACCGGCGGCGTTGGCGGGTGGTCCGGATACAACACCGGTATCCGGACCACCCGCCGCCTTGCCGGATCGCCGCCTGGACTCCGCCTCGCTCGCCCCGGGGTTCCCCGACAGCCTCTCAGTCGTCACGGTGGTCCTCTTCCTCCTGGAGGTTCGCCCAACCGAGCAGCTCGCGCAGCTCTGCCGGCGTGCAGCGGTGGTCGGTGCCGAGCTCGGCGCGGGCGATCTCGACGGCGGTGGGCAAGTCGACCTCGGTGCCGTGCAGCTGGGGCCACTGCCGCCGGATGCGGGCCGTGCCGCCGAAGGTGGGGTCCTCGTTGGACAGGATCATCGGGTCGCCGTAGACCGCCGGTTCGCAGCCGGCCGCGATGCCGTAGAAGATCGCACTGGTCAGCCGGTTGGATGCTACCCGCCGGTGTCGACGCAGCTCGGTCAACTGCTTGTCGAGGAACTCCGGGTCGGTGTCCTTCCACCAGTGTCCCCGGTAGCCGTGGCAGATCACCCGGAACCCGGCGCGCTCGTAGAGCCGGCGGACGCTGCGCATCCGGTACTCGTGCCAGTAGAGGCAGACGGTGACCGGGCCGGGTTCGGTGTCCTGGATCAGGGCGATCAACTTCCGGTGGTCGCCCTTGACGTGCTGGCCCTCCCACCCGTGGAACGGGTACCAGATGGTGCCCTCCCGCTCCTCGTCCGGCGGGTCCTCGGGGCGCAGGGCCAGCAGGTACGCGAACGGGGCGCCGATGACGACCACGTTGCGCCGCCCCACCGACCAGGCCCGCCGACGGGTCTGTTCGGACCAGAGCAGGCTCGGGGCGCGCTCGGCGTACGGGTGACCGGGTGCCAGCCCGTCGCCGATGTTCCAGCCGTGCTGCACGTACCCGTTGATCCGCGGTGGGTGCCGGTCACCGAGACCGGCGTAGCGGGCCAGCACGTGCGCGTGGCCGTAGAAGTGGTTGGCGTGGTGCATCAGGTTCCCATCAGGCGGCGGAACGCACCGAGCCGACCCGCAGGGCCGCGGTCAGCGCGTCGATGACGCGATCCTGCTCGGCGTCGCCGAGCCCTGGGTAGAGCGGCAGGGACAGCTGCTGGGAGTAGAACGACTCGGCCACCGGGCAGGACCCGCGCCGGTAGCCGAGGTCGGCGAAGGCCGGGTGCCAGTGCACCGGGAGGTAGTTGACCTGGACGCCGATGCCGGCGGCGCGCATCCGGTCGTACACCTCGCGGCGACGCCCGTCGAGCACCCGGATCGGGTAGAGGTGCCAGGCCGGGTCCGCCCAGGACCGGCGGGTCGGCCGGAGTACGCCGTCCAGGTCGGCCAGTGCCTCGTCGTAGCGGGCGACCAGGGCGGCGCGTCGGGCCTTGAACTCGCCGAGCCGGCGCAGTTGGCTGCGGCCCAGGGCGCAGAGCACATCCGGCAGGCGGTAGTTCAGTCCGAACTCGTGCACCTCCTGGTGCCAGCCACCCTCGTCGGCGAAGCGCAGCTCGTCGCGGTCGCGGACCACCCCGACGCCGCGGAAGCGGCGGGCCCGCCGCAGGATCCACGGGTCCAGCGCGGCGACGGCGCCGCCCTCGGCGGTGGTCAGGTTCTTGGTCGGGAAGAACGAGAACGTGGTCAGGTCGGCGAGCGAGCCGACCGGTCGACCGTGGTACGTCCCGCCGATCGAGTGCGCCGCGTCGGCGAGGAGCAACGCCTCGCTGCCCGCGACCGACCCGCGCAGCGCGTCGTAGTCGGCGGGGTGGCCGGCGTAGTCGACAGCGGCGACCACCTTCGTTCGCGAGGTGACGGCGGCGGCCGCCGCGGCCGGGTCGAGGCAGAACGTCTCGTCGTCGACGTCGGCGAACACGATCTTCGCGCCGAGGGCGACCGCGCTGCTGGCGGTCGCCACGAACGTCATCGGCGGGACCACCACCTCGTCGCCCGGTCCCACCCCGGCGGCCGCGTACGCCACGTGCAGCGCGGCGGTGCCGTTGGAGACGGCGGCGACACCGACCCCGCCGGTCCAGGCCGCGAGGTCGGCCTCGAAGGCGTCGACCTGCGGACCGGTGGTGAGCCAGTCGCCGCGCAGCACGTCGGCGACGGCGGCGATGTCGTCCTCGGTGATGGAGTGCCGGCCGTACGGGAGCATCCCCGTCATGCGGTGAGGCCGAGCATGTCGCGCAGGTGCTCGACGGTGAGCCACTCGTCGTTGGTGTCCGACTGGTAGGCGAAGCCGTCCGGCACCGGGTCGCAGTCGACCGGCGGCTGGTAGCCCCAGGTGGCGATCGTCGGCTGGACGATGAACCGGCCGTCGGCGCGCAGCGTCCGCCGGCTGTCGTCGGGGGCGATCATCTCCTCGTGCAGCTTCTCGCCCGGCCGGATCCCGATCTCGTGGGTGGTGGCGTCCGGGGCCACGGCCTCGACCAGGTCGAGGATGCGCATGCTCGGGATGCGCGGCACGAACAACTCGCCACCCTGCATCTGGTCGAACGAGTCCATGACGAACTGCACGGCCTGGTCCAGCGTGATCCAGAAACGGGTCATCCGCTTGTCGGTGATCGGCAGGCTCTTGCCCTCGGCGGCCAGCCGGCGGAACAGCGGGACGACCGAGCCGCGGCTGCCCACCACGTTGCCGTAGCGCACGACGGAGAACCGGGTCGGGTGCTGGGCGGCGTAGTGGTTGGCCGAGACGAACAGCTTGTCGCCGACCAGCTTCGTCGCGCCGTACAGGTTGATCGGGCTGGACGCCTTGTCGGTGGAGAGCGCGATGACCTTCTTGACGCCGGCCTCGATCGCGGCGTCGACGACGTGCTGGGAGCCGGTGATGTTGGTGGCGATGTACTCCGAGGGGTTGTACTCCGCGGTGTCCACCTGCTTGAGCGCGGCGGCGTGCACCACGTGGTCCACGCCGTGCATCGCCCGGGTGAGGCGGTGCCGGTCCCGGATGTCGCCGATGAACCAGCGCAGCCGCGGGTCGTCGCCGAGCTGCTGGCGCAGCTCGTACTGCTTGAGCTCGTCGCGGGAGAACACCACCACCCGGGCGGGGTCAGCCTCGGTGAGGATGTGCCGCAGGAACGTCCTGCCGAAGGAACCCGTTCCCCCGGTGATCAGAATGGACGATCCATTCAACTCACTCAATGTGGTGCTCCCGTGGTCGTGGATGAACGGGCGGCCCTCGGCCGGCCGACCGGGGTGAGACGCTAGCCATGGCGGGTTAACTCCCCGACGCTCGCGGGTTAACCGCGCCCGGTGCTCCCGTGAATGCCGAGCACCACGTAGGCAAACACTTCCGACCGACCCGTAACCGGCCTGACCTGGCCCCATTGGGCCGTTACAGTGACCGGCGCGAGTGACCCGGCAGCCCGGTTCGCGGCCGGTCGCGCGTGCACCCGACATCCGCATCGGCCCGGTGCGAGCGGGTCACCCCACGCGTTACCGGCGCGGGCCGAGGGGTCCGCCGGTCGTGCGCGCGGGACCGGTCCGGCCGGCAGTTCTGGAGGCGTTGATGGCATCCGGTAGCGACGTGATCGAACGGCCGGCGACGCTGGCGCGGACACCGGACCCCGCACCGGCGCGACGCTGGTTGGTGCCGGTGCTGCTGGTCGTCGGTTGGGCGCTCAGCGTCGCCTGGCGGATGTGGCTGTCCCGGCACATCGTGCTGCCGATCGCGCACACCGACGAGGACAGCTACCTGAACACCGCCCGCGCGCTGGCCGGCGGGCCGGGCGGGTTCAGCAGTGAGAACGACCTGCTGCGCCGGGTCGGCTACCCGATGCTGATCTCACCGGCATTCCTCGGCGACCGGGACTTCACCGACAGCTACCGGATCGTCCAGTTGATCAACGCGATGGCGAACTCGACGCTGTTGCCGCTGGCGTACCTGCTCGGCCGTCGCCTGCTCGGCCTGCGCCGGTCGTACGCGCTGCTCGCCGCGGTCGCGGCGGCGACGCTGCCGGCCACCGCCTTCTACGCGGGCATCGCCATGATCGACACGGTGATGGCGCCGCTGGTGGTCGCCTGGCTGCTCGCCGTACACCGGTGGATCGGGCGGCCCGGCCCGCTCGCCGCCGCCACCGTCGGCCTGCTGGTCGGCGCGTTCCACCTGCTGCACTCTCGCGGCCTGGTGATCGTGGCGGTGCACGCCGGTCTGGTCCTGCTGCTGCTGGTCCGCCGCCGGATCGGCCCGCCCGCGGTGCTCGCGGCGCTGCTGCCGGTGCTCGCCATGGCGCTCGTCAACGCCGCCGCCATCCGCCACCTCGGCGACAAGGTCTACCTGCTCGGCAGCACCCCCGGCGGCGGCACGGTCGAGGCGGTCGCCTCGGTGCGGGGTGTGGTTCGCGTCGGCGCGGGCGTCACCACCCAACTCTGGTACCTCGTGGTGATCACGTTCGGGATGGCGGGAGTGGCCTGGGCCGCGGCCGTGCGTGAGCTGTGGCGCCCACGGCACGGCGACGCGGCCCGCTGGACGATGGGCGTGGCGCTCGTGGTGACCGTCGGGGTGGCCGGCGGGGCATCGGTGATCCTGGCCGGCATCACCGGTAAGCCACTGGACGCGATCTACGGCCGCTACGTGCAGATGCTGGCGCCGTTCTGGCTGCTGGTCGGGCTCGGGGTGCTGCTCACCGCCGGCCGCCGGGTGGTGCTGCGCCGGGCGGCCGTCGCGGTGGCCCTGCTGGTCGGCGGCGGTGCGTTGATCGCCGCCCGCCTCGCGTACGTGGCCAGCCAGGGGCACCGGTTGCGCTACGGCGGTTTCAGCGCGCCGGACCTGGTGGCGTTGACCGGGGGCTGGCGGGAGATGCGGCCGGTGCTCGGGTCGCTCGTCGGCATCGCCGGCTGTCTGCTGCTCGTCGCCGCCGCGCTGGTGCCCCGACTGCGGTTGCCGATGTTCGGCGTGCTCGTCGTGGCCAACCTCGTCACCATGCAGGTGATCGAGCACCGCATCGTGCGGCCGGCCGTCGCGAGCACCGCGCCGATGCCCCGGGTGGCCGACGTCGGCGTACGCCCCGGCGAGCGGGTCTGGGCCTCGACCGGCGTGCACTACGTCCTCCGGTTCAACCTCAGCCACCAGGTGACCTGGACCGACGTCCGGTGGTTCGGCGAGCAGCCGCCGGCCGCCGCGCAGGTGGTGTTCGCCCGCTGGGCGCCCGGTCAGCCCGACGACTGGGACGGCACGGCGTACGGCTTCGTCCGGCTCGGCGGCAACCCGGTGCAACACTGGGCGGCCTGGCGACGGGCCTGACCGCCCCGGTGGACACCGCCATTCGTGAACGGCGGATGTCCACCGGGAACACCATCGGTTAATGATTCGGGGCCATTACCCGAATGGGTACGACAATCAGCGCTGGCGGCGGTCGGCCCGAGCCAGGGAAATCGGGATGACGGTGATTTCCCGACCGTCGGACAGCTCCTCTCGCGGGGTGCCCTCGACGAATCGGAAACGCCTGTTCATCTGTCGTACGACGGTATTGTGGCCGAGCACCTCGCCGTCGAGCCGGTCCAGGTGCAACCCGTCGAAGGCGTACTCGACGGCCTCCCGCATGACGCCCAGCCAGGCGGGCAGCGTCTCGCCCCGCTCGGCCAGCCCGTCGGCGTCCAGATAGAAGCCCCAGGCCCCCGTGCGAGGGCCGTCGAACCGCAGGTCGAAGAAGGTGACCACGCCGCAGGGCCGGTCGTCGCGGACGTACACCAGTACCCGCCGGGACGGGTCGCCGCGGACCGCCGACCACCACCTGGCGTGTTCCTCGGCGGTGATCTCGTGGCTGGTCTTGCTGACCTGGCGATTGGTTTCCTGATTACGCCAGGACAACATCGGGTGAACGTCGTCCGCCGTCGCTTCGCGCAGCACGTGCGTCTCGCTTTCCTCGCTCTTCTCGTCCGGTCGGAGCACCTTACCCGGGGCTACCGGGAAAGCGGATAAGCATTCGTCGGGTTGTAGACTGCGGCGCATGAACGAATTGAGTCGCGCGCAGATCCGCGACCTCATGGCTCAGGTGCTGAAGAACCAGGACAGGGAGCTGCCCACCGACGACACGGCGCAGTTGCGCGAGATTGGTTTCCGGTCGCTCGACTTCTCCGAGTTGGCCCTGCGGGTGGAGGACGAGACGGGGGAGGAGCTCAACTTCGACGCCCCCGGCCTGCGCCGCATCGCCACCGTCGGAGACGTCCTCGACTTCCTCGTCGAGCTTCAGCACCAGTGACCGTACCCGCGCCCCCGGAGCCAGCCGGTGCCGACAACCGGATCGTCGTCGGCGGTGCCGCGCTGACCTGGCGTGCACTGCCCACACCGACGCTGCCCGACCCGGCCGCCGTGCTCGCCCACCGCGCCGTACACGCGCTCACCGCCGCACGGCAGCACGCCGTGCACGGCACCGAGCTGCTGCTCGGCACCGCGAGTCGGGTCGACGCGGCGATGCGTACGGAGCTGCTGGAGGCCGGGTTCACCGTTGGCGTCCTCGACGACGACGGTCTGCACCCGGGCCTGCCGACCCGGCCGCGAGCTGCCGAGCCCGGCCGGCTCTGGCTGCTGACGTCGGGCTCGACGGGCCGTCCCAAGCGGGTCGGGCACACCCTCGACACGTTGACCACCGTGCGGGCCGAGCAGCCCGAGCGGACCTGGCTCTGCCCGTACGCCCCCGGCACGTACGCCTGGTGGCAGGTGGTCACCCTGTCGCTGACCCAGCCCGGCCAGCACCTCGTGGTGGTCGAGCCCGACGAGCTGGACGACTGGCCCAGCGTCGCCGCCGCGCACGGGGTCGACGCCGCCTCCGGCACCCCCACCTTCTGGCGACGCACCCTCTACCGCGATGCCGACGCGCTCGCCCGGGTGCCGTTGCGCCAGCTCACCCTCGGCGGCGAGCCGGTGGACCAGGCCATCCTGGACCAGCTCCGGGAAGTCTTCCCGACGGCCCGGATCTCCTGGATCTACGCCTCCTCCGAGGTGGGAGCGTCCATTGTGGTGCACGACGGGCGGGCCGGGTTCCCGGTCCAGTGGCTGGACCGGGAAACCCCCGGCCGGCCGACGCTGTCCGTGCGCGACGACGAACTGGTGGTCACCTCCCCACACCACGGCGCCGGGTTGGCCGGCCCGATCCGCACCGGGGACCGGGTGCAGGTGCACGACGACCGGGTGCTGATCACCGGCCGACTCGACGCCGACGAGATCAACGTCGGCGGCAGCAAGGTCTCCGCCGGGGTGGTCCGCGGTGTGCTGGCCGGGCATCCGGCGGTGGCCTGGGCCCGGGTGACCGGCCGCCGCGCCCCGGTGCTCGGCCGGATGGTGGTCGCCGAGGTCGTGCTGACCCCCGCCAACCCGGCTCCGGCCGGTCCGGCCTCGGTCGATACCGGGGTGCCGGACGAGGCCGCGCTGGTCCGCTGGTGCGCCGAGCGGCTTCCCGAACACGCGGTGCCACGCCGCATTCGCGTCCTGACCGACATTCCCGTCAAGGAGACCCTGAAGAGCGATGTCTGAGCCCGCCAACACCCAGCTCGTCCCGCCCAGCTCCGTCGTCCTCGTCTCCGGCGGCTCCCGGGGGCTGGGCCTGGCCATCGTCACCGACCTGCTCGACGCGGGCGTACGCGTGGCCGCGTTCGCCCGCACCATCACCCCGGAGCTGGAGAAGATCGCCGCCGAGCACCCCGACCGGGCGCACGTCGGCTCGGTGGACGTCACCGACCTGCGGGCCGCGCAGAGCTTCGTCCGCGAGGTGGAGCAACACCTGGGCCCGATCGACGGCATCGTCAACAACGCCGCCATGGGGCAGGATTCGCTGCACGCGCACACCGCCACCGACGACATCGCCCGGATCATCGAGACCAACCTGACGGCCCCGCTCCAGCTGACCCGGCTGGTGATCCGCCGGATGCTCGGCAAGGGCATGCGCGGGCGGATCGTCAACATCACCTCGATCTGCGGGCAGCGCGGTTTCCCGGGTCTGGTCGCGTACTCGGCCACCAAGGGCGGCATGGACGCCGCCACCCGCTCGCTCGCCCGCGAGTTGGGCGGCCGGATGCTCGTCAACTCGGTCGCACCCGGCTTCTTCGCCTCGGAGATGTCCGCCGTGCTCGGCCCGACCCAACTCGACCAGATCGTGCGCCGCACCCCGACCGGCCACCTGACCGAGCCGGCGGAGGTCACGCCCGTGGTGCGGATGCTGCTGCGGGAACACACCAACATCAACGGCCAGGTCATCGTGGTGGACGGTGCCGCCTCCATCTGACCTGCGGCCGGTTCCCCTCCCGGTGCAACCGGCGCGGCGGATCGGCCCCGTCGGGCCGGCCCTGTCGGCGGGGGTGGGCGGGGCCGCTGTGCCCCGTCCGGTGCCGGGGCTGCTCGCCGCCGCCGAGCGGCACCTGCGCATCGGGTCACCGACCGCGATGGCCGACGCGGTGACCCGCAGTCACCTCGACGACGGGCGCTGCGTCGGCTGGTACGGCCCACCGGCGCCCGGCTGGCGGGTGGCCATCGACGCGGAACGCGCGGACGCCCCGGTGCCCCCGGCGCTGGCCCGCCGGTTCGGCGTGGAGGACTTCTGGGCGCGGTGGACCCGCGCCGAGTGCTGCTGCAAGCTGGCCGACGTCCCGGTGGCCGCGTGGTGGCGTCGCCACGGACTGAGTACGCCGGCCGACGGGCCCGCGGTCTGGCGGACCCTGCGGATGGCCGACCTGGTGGTCACCGTCGGCTTCGTTCCCGACGGTCGGGGTGTTGCTGTGTGGGGCAGCCGCTGACCGTCGGAACTCCGATTCGGCGGTGTGCCGCGACAGTAGGACCTGCCCCTTCACCAACCCTGTGCGGTATGAAGAAGAGTCGCGCCGCGCGCCCATCAGACCCCGAGTGGGCAGGCCTCTTCGGAGCGCGGTCAGCTTGGGGCATCAGCCCTGAGGCTGCCAACGAAAGTTTGCCACTGGTCTGGGCCGAACATCAGAGCCGGTCCCGTGATGTCCTTGCTGTCTCGCACACCGACGACATCAGGGAGGTTGTCGGCCACCTCGACGCAGTTACCGCCGTTGGTGCCAGACCGTGAGGACTTGCGCCACCGAGCGTTGGTCATGTCCATGCTTTTGCCGCTTCCTTGATCATGTCCAGAGACAGCCTTCGAGGCAGAGCGGCTCGGAGGATCGTCTCCCACGTCGCCCGTAGCGTAGCAATCTCCGGCCCGCCGCTGACTGTCTGTGAACGCATCTGATTGTCGATGTGTCCGAGCGTGGAGCCGTCCGGCATGCTCGCCAGGATGAACCCACCTTGCAGGCCAGGGTAGAGCCCAGTGTCGTCGGGCACGACATGGATTCGCACGTTCGGCAGCTCCGCCGCTGCCGCGAGGTGGTCCAACTGCTCACGCATCATCACCCGGTCGTCATCCACGGTCCGCCGCAGTACGGCCACGTCCAGGACGGCCACCAGGTGTGGGGGGTCGTCCCGATCCAGGATTCCTTGCCGGTCGAGACGTGAGCGCACTCGGTGTGCAATCTGCTCAGCGGTGAGCAGGCCGCCGGCTTGCAGCGTCGCCCGCGCGTACGCCTCGGTCTGTAGTAGACCGGGGACGAACGCCGGTTCGTACCAACGGAGTGCGGTTGCCTGTTCCTCGTAGGTGATCCACTCACGCAGCCACAGAGGGGCCAGGTCGAGCGCGGACAGCCGCTCAAGCAGCCGGCCGTACAACCCGCCCGTCTTCAGGGCGTTGTCCACAGCCGTCATGTATTCGTGGGTTGGGGCGCGGGTACCAGTCTCAACCGCACTGACGTGCGTGCCGGAGTAACTGATGAAGCGACCGAAGTCGTCTTGATTCATCCCTCGTGTAGTACGCGCTTGGCGTAGCTCATCGAGCAGGATCTCAGCCGCAGTCATGTTCACATTCCCCACCCCTCCCCCAAATCGTCCCCACCGCCCCCCTACGGCCCTCCGCCAGGGGAAACGTGGTCCGCCGGTGTCTCTCCACGATGGCCAGTTTCGTTCCAACGTTAGGCCCCGACCGCGCAGAGTGCCAGAGACGGAACGGACTGTCACGGCCTCGTTGGCCCAGTGGCAGCCATGATTGCGGGAGGCGGCTTCATGCGCTGTTGGAAGTGGTTTCAGCGACCATCCGAACCGATCGACGTTGTGGAGCGCTCTGCCTATCAGCCCGTAGCGTGCGTTCCTCCCGCGCCACCGGAGAAGCCGGATGAGGTCAGCAGCAGACGGCACGTGCTCAAGCGTCGCAACCAGCGAGACGGGCGGCACGATGCTTGAGGAGTATCGACCCGAACCGCCTTTCACCGTGATCATGGCGGGGTTCGTCGTTGACCTTCACCACCGCAGAAGGTGCCCGAGCTGCACGCCCGTCGGCTTCTGCCCCAGGCTCAGCGAAGCAGGCAGAACTCTGAAGGCCTGGCGGGCAAGGAAGGTCGGATGAAGGCCGGTGACCTGCTACGGCTTGACCGGGCGGCAAGCGTTCAGTTCATGATCCCCATCACCGTCCGAGTCATCAGGAAACTCGACTGGATCACCTATGACGGTTGGTGCTGGGTCGACTGCTACCAGCTCGACGACAAGGGCGACGCGACAGCCCGACGCTCCCTGTTCCTGATGCCCGAGCAGGTGACCTACGTGCCACCTCCACCACCCAGGCCAACCCCCGCCGGGCGCAAACCTCCAGCCAGGAAACCGCTCAAGGTTGGCTAGACGTAGGCGGGCCCCAGCCTCGGTGTGCGGCTGGGGCTCGCTGCTGCTCAGGCCCAGCAGCACATCACCTCCGGGTCAACCCGGCCAACGGCACAGTCAGACCAGGTCCCAGCTCAGCGGGGTGCCGCGGGGGACGTCGGTGGTGAAGGTGCGGCCCAGGACCCGGTCGATCTCCACGGGGGGCAGGCCGCCGGCCGGGCGGATCGACCGGACGTTGTCGCTTGTCACCTGGTCGCCGGCGCGGACGTCCTCGACCACGAAGAGCGAGCGGCGGAACCGCAGCCCCTCCCGTTCCGCCGGGGTCGGGCCGATCGCGGTGCCGCCCAGCGCCGCGTACGCCCGGCCGGACTCGTCGACAAGTGCCGTCAGCTCCGCCGGGTTCAGCGAGAAGTCCGAGTCCACGCCGCCGTCGGCCCGGTCCAGCGTGACGTGCTTCTCGATGAAGCAGGCGCCGAGCGCCACCGAGGCGACCGCCACCCCGATGCCGGGCGTGTGGTCGGACAGCCCGACCGGCACGTCGAACGCACCGGCCAGCACCGGCAACCGGCGGAGGTTGCTGTCGGCCGGTGGCGCCGGATAGGAGGCGGTGCAGGCCAGCAGGACGATGCCCGCCGCGCCGCCGGCACGGGCGGTGCGCACCGCGGCGTCGATCTCGGCGACCGTCGCCATCCCCGTGGAGATCACCATCGGCTTGCCGGTGCTGGCCACGAGCCGGATCAGCGGCAGGTCGACAAGCTCCGAAGAAGCGATCTTGTACGCGGGCGCGTCCAGCGACTCCAACAGCTCCACGGCCGTCGCGTCGAACGGTGACGAGAAGACGGTCAGGCCACGCTCGCGGGCCCGTTCGAAGATCGGGGCGTGCCACTCGTACGGGGTGTGCGCCCGCTCGTAGAGGCGATAGAGGTTCTCCCCGCCCCACAACTCGTGCTCGCTGGAGATCCGGAACGCCGGGGTGTCGACGTCGATGGTGATGGTGTCCGGCCGGTACGTCTGGAGCTTCAGGGCGTGCGCCCCGCTGTCGGCCACCGCGTCGACGATGGCCAGCGCGCGGCCCAGGTCGCCGTTGTGGTTGCCGGACATCTCGGCGACCACGAACGGTCGCTCCCCGGCACCGACCAGGTGCGGTCCGATCTTGATTGTCGCCGTCATTCCGACCTCTGCTCCGATTTGCCCGCACCTGCGCGCGGTGGTGCCGCTGTCGTCGTCCACCCGGCGGGCGGACGACCTGGAAGACCAGTGCGCCGGGAGCCGATCCGGCTCCCGGCGTGGTGTGTGGTGGGCGCGGTCACGGCAGGCGGCCCCCGGCGAACGCGTCACGCCGATCCGTCACCGTGCCGGCGTCGCGCGTCGTCGCGACGTCCGCCCCTCGCCCCGGGTCGTCGTCGGCGCTTACCGCACCGGCCGCGCCGCCGCCACCCGCTGGTCCACCGCGGCGCAGGCGACCGGCGACCCGGTGGGCTTGGCGCAGTGCCGAGTACGCCAGCCAGTCGCCGCGCCCGACGAGGCGGTGCTTGAGCCCGGTCACGCCCGACGGCAGCGGATAGCCGCCGGTGGGCAGGTACCGGCGGTAGTGCTCGGCGGCCCGGTGGAAGAAGTCCCGCCGCAGGTGTGGGTGCAGCCGGTCGTCGTTGCCCACCACCACCAGGTAGTGGTTGATCATCAACTGGAACAGTTCGGCCTGCAACCGCTCGTCCGGGTGCTTGCGGGCGACCCAGCCCAACAGGCGCTCGTACTGGGCGAACGCGTCGAAGTGCCGGCCACTGCGGGTGGACGTGATCGCGCCCTGGCGGCCCTGCCGGTACAGGTAGCAGACCCGGTCCAGCACGGAGATCTTCTCCGCGCCGATCAGCAGCGGGTGGCTGAACGGGATGTCCTCGTACCAGCCGGGGAAGAACCGCAACTCCAACTGGTCCAGGAAGTCCCGGCGGACCACCTTGTTCCAGGCGGTGTGCTGCACCCGCAGCAGCCGCGGCTGGTCGGCCAGACGGGTCACGCCGGGAATGCCGCGCAACAGGTGACTGCTCGCGTCGACCTCCCGCCGGCCGTCCTCGTGCACCCGCAGGTGGTCCAGCATCAGCACGTCGGGCTGGTGCTGACGCAGCCGGTCCAGCACCGCCGCGATCGTGCCGGGCGGCAACCAGTCGTCGCTGTCGACGAACCAGACGTACCGGCCGGCGGCCACGTCCAGCCCGGCGTTGCGGGCCAGCCCCAGACCCACGTTGCTGCTCAGGTGCACGACACGGACACCGTCGTGGCCGGCGGCGTACGAGCGGAGCATGTCGCCGCAGCCGTCCGGGGAGGCGTCGTCGACCGCGACCACCTCGACCGCGTCCGACTCACCCGCCGGGATACCGGCCCGGATCGACTCGAGGCACTGGTACAGGTACGCCTCGACGCCGTAGACGGGCACGACGATGCTCAGCAGCGGTGCGTGCGTCGGCTCATTGACCACGCCCGCCAGGTTCGACGACCCGGGTGACCGGCCCCGGAACCGCGCGTGGCCGACGATGGTGGAATCGCTGAACTCCCGCCCAGCGGGAGGTTAACGACGACCGGCGGGACCGGGCCCGCGGCGGGCGGGACGCGTCCGGTTCACCCGGGAGTGACCCGGTAGGGTGCCCCGGGTGCGGCCCTGCCGGGCCGTCGCGGGCGTCGCCGTCGCGTCGTCCACGCCGCGCCGAGGAGGATGCGAACGTGCTGGTGACCCTGCCAAGCCTGGGTATCCCCGCATGACGAGCACCGACGCGGTGCCCACCGCCCGGCCCGGCCCCGCGCCGGCCCGGCTGCCCTCGCTGACCGGGCTGCGCTGGATCGCCGCGCTGCTGGTCTTCGGTTTCCACGCGGGCACCATGCGGATCATCGCCGAGCCGGACTACAAGGCCGTTGTCGACAAGGTGTTCAGCCTCGGCCTGTCCGGGGTGCAGTTCTTCTTCATCCTCAGCGGGTTCGTGCTGGTCTGGTCGGCGCGCGAGGGTGACTCCCGGCGCACCTTCTGGCGGCGGCGGGTTGCCAAGATCTACCCCAACCACCTGGTGCTGTTCGGGGCGACGGTGCTTGTCGCCTGGTGGTTCGCCGACCCGGTCCTGCCGGCGGCCGCGTTGGAGAACGTGCTGCTGTTGCAGGCCTGGGACCCCCGGCCGGGCTGGTTCTACAGCATCAACACCGTGAGCTGGTCGCTGTCCTGCGAGTTCTTCTTCTACCTCTGTCTGCCGCTGGTGCTGCCGTTGTTGCGCCGGGCCCGGCCGAAGCTGCTCGTGGCGCTGCTCGTCGCGCTGCCCCTGCTGATCCTCGCGCTCTGGCCGGCCCAGCACCTGGTGCCGGAGGTGAGCCGGTGGTGGTTCACCCAGATCTTCCCGCCGGCACGGTCGCTGGAGTTCTGGTTGGGCGCGGTGGCGGCCGAGCTGATGCGCCGGGGTCTCTGGCGTGGCCCGGGGCTGACCTGGGCCAGCGTGATCTTCGTGGGCATCTGGGCGGCGGCCGCGCAGTGGATCCCCGCGGAGCTGTGGACCACGCTGCTCGCGGTCGCGTACCTGCTGGTGATCGCCGCCGCGGCGGACGCGGATGTGCGGGGCCGGCGGTCGCCGTGGCGGTCCCGGCCGCTGGTCTGGCTCGGCGAGGTCTCGTTCGCCTTCTACCTGGTCCACGTGCTGGTGATGACGAGCGTGCTGCGCTTCAGCGGTGACTGGGGGACCGGCTTCCCGGGCTGGCGCGGCCCGGCCGTGGTGCTCGGTTTCCTGCTGGTGAACCTGGTCCTCGCCGGGCTGCTGCACCGCTTCGTCGAGACCCCGATGATGCGCCGGCTCGCACCGCGCCGTCCGGCCCGACAGGTGTCCGTGCCCGGACAACGCACCGCCGCGACCCAGGCCGCCGGCACCGACAAGACCGGCGGCACCGGCGCCCGAACCGACCCCGGCGGGCCCGACCAGACCGACAGTCGATCAACGTACGCGGACACCCGCTGACACCGTCCACCCAGGTCAGCGTGTCGGCGCGGCGTACGCCGACACGCCCGTGGTCGATGCGCCAGGCGCCGGCGCGACGGTAGCGTGGGGACGTGCTTCCGGTCGCGTTCACCTGTCCGCTGTGGTGGGTGGCGCGCTGGGCGACACGGGTGCTGACCAGCCTCGCCGTGGTCGCGGCCCTGGCGCTCGGCGCAGGCCCGGCCTCGGCCGCCGTGCCACCGTCGCACCCGACCGCCGCGCCGAGCGTGAGCGCCGCGCCGACTGCGGGTGTCGCCGAGGAGACCTTCCCGACCTGGTCGGTCGACGCGCCACCGGCTCTCCCCGGCGCCCAGGGGGCCATCGCGACAGGCCTGCTGCCGGTGTGCGCGACCCGGCCCGACCGGCTGCCGCTCGTCGACGGTCTCCGCAGCTGGCCGCCCCGGGGCCCACCCGCGCGCTGAGCCACCCGGGACACGCGTCCCGTCGCCGCGCCCTGTCGACCCACCAGCTCCGCACCCCGCCGATTCCTGGCCCGCCGTGGCCGGGCGGCCGGTGGGGCTCCCATCGCTCTGCTTCCTCCGCGAGGTGCCGACCATGGAGACAGTCGTCTTCTACCAGTTCGTAACCGAGGTGCCGCAGGCCGCCGCCATCTGGTCGGCCCTGTTCCTGCTGGCGCTCGGCGTCCTCGCCGTGCTGGTCGCCCGGCCCGAACGGGACCGGCCCACCGACGACCCGTCGCCGCCCGTCCCGACCGCCCGCGAGCTGGCCGCGGCCGAAACCGTCGACAGGCACCGGTACGCCGAGGAGGTGGCCGTCGCCGCGGCCGGCGCGGCCAGGACGGCCGGGCGGCGACGGGATGCCTGGCTGACGGCTCAGGACCAGGTGGAACGGGCCTGGGCGCGGTACGACGAGGCGGACACCGCCGCGCGTCGCTTCGCGGGGTCCGGGGCGCTACCCACCCCGGGCACCCCCCGCACCCCCGCCGAGTACGCGTCCCGGGAGCGCTACCTGCACCGTGCGGCGACGGCGGCGTACTGGCGGGGTGACCTGACCATGGCGCAGCTCGGTGACGTCTTCGGGCGTCGGCGCGGCTGGGATTCCCGGCGACACCCGGTCGAGCAGGAGGCGCTGCTCAGCCGGGTGATCCGGGACGCGAGGCTGGCCGACTACCAGGCCGCGGCCACGGCGGAGCGGGCCGCCTGGCGGGATGCGGACCTGGCCGCCTCCTCGGCGCGTACCCTCGCGGCGGAGGCGGCCGCGGCAGTTGCCCGGTTGCGGCCGAGCCCGGCACCCGTCCGCCGGCTGGTGCGTGGGGTGCCCCGGCCCGCCGTCGTGGCACGCTGGCGTCCGGCCCGTGCCCTTCGCGCCCGATCCGTTATGTGAGCCCGGTCACGGGATTTGCGAATCGGGCGTCCGGCACGATCAGCTCGATTTTTCCCGGAATTGTGGCCGCATTGTTGGCGGCCTGTCCGGTTGTCGACCGTAGGCGTCGCCGTAACCGGTTGTCCCATCGAGTCACGTCATCGGCAATACGCGCAGAAATTGTGGCACCCATTGAGGTTTACGCAGGTGAAGCCGGCTTGGCAGGGTGTGGATGGGCCAGTAGTGTCGTCCCGTCCGGTGCGGTAACCGATCGCAAGAGGCGACGCCGCGCCGACCCGCTCAATCGTGATCAACGAACCGGGGACCCATCAGTAAGTCCGGGGTGAATCCGCGAGCCACGGCCCGCGGTAGGGCGATCTTCCCGCCCGAATCCGTCAGCTAACCCGGTAGGCGGTGTCGGAAGGAGTTCCAAACTCGTGCAGCACCTTTCCACCCCTCGGCTGTTCCCTCGCCTCCACGGCGCAGCGGTGCCCCCGCTCATCCGTCCAGTGACGGTGAGCTGACCCCCGGGTCACCGCCTCTCCCGCCCGGCCGAGCCGGGCGTTCCCCTGAGCGGTTCACCACCCGCGGACCACCGTCCGCGCGCTGGCGCCTGCCCGGACACCGGTCGCGCCCCGGTGTGCCGCTCTCCCCCCGATCCGTGGAGGACCCCGTGAAGCACACCATGCAGCGCCAGCTCCGCCGCATCGCGACCGAGCGCCCGTACCAGATCGTCGCCGCCTCCGCCGCGGCCCTCGTGCTCGCCGCCACCACCGGCACCCTGCTCACCGTCGCCGACGACGCCCCGGCCGCTCAGCGCACCGCGACCACGGTCGCCGAGATGCGCAGCGACACCACCACCTCCCAGGGCGACGCGTCCCCGCTGGCCAGCACCGCGCCGTCCAGCGCCGCCCCGGCCACCAGCGCCGCGGCGCCCGCCGCCAAGGCCAGCAGCAACCCGGATCTGACCCGTAAGCCGACGCCGCCGAAGCCGCCCGCGACCAAGGTGCTCGACTACGAGTACGAGGCGCAGAACACGTACTACAACTGCGGCCCGGCGGCCACCCGCAACGCGCTCAGCGCCAGCGGGATCGACCGCACCCAGGAAGAACTCGCTGCCGAACTGGGCACCACCGAGATGGGCACCAACTCGGCCGAGGACACCACCCGGGCGCTCAACGCCGAGGTGAAGGGTTCCCCGTACCGGACCCGGATGTTCCCCGGCGCGCCCAGCCCGGCACAGATGGACCGGCTCCAGGCCGACGTCGTCCGGGCCATCACCGACGGCCGGGGCGTGGTGGCCAACGTCGTCGGCGACGCCACCGACACCGACGGCAGCTGGCACTCCTACGGTGGCGGCCACTACATCGCCGTCGTGGGTTACAAGGACAACGGTCGCACCGTGCGGATCGCCGACTCGGCGAACCCGGCCGACCCGTCGTACTGGATCACCACCATCGACCTGGCCAACTGGATCACCAGCCGGGGCTACTCCGCCTGACCCGGGCACCCTGACCGCCGCGGGCGTCGTCCCCCACAAGGGGCCGACGCCCGCGGCGTCTCTCCCGCTGGCCCGGGGTACGCCCCCGTCGACGACTCTCGTCCGGGACAGCGAACCGTGGGAGACTGCGGCCGTGGTGGACGAATCGGGTGGTCACGCCGGTCGACGGCCGGTCCTGCTGCTGTTGCACGGCATGG
Source organism: Micromonospora sp. NPDC049171 (assembly GCF_040648275.1). Lineage (NCBI taxonomy): Bacteria > Bacillati > Actinomycetota > Actinomycetes > Micromonosporales > Micromonosporaceae > Micromonospora > Micromonospora sp. NPDC049171. Next base: position 41,190 of record NZ_JBEZDJ010000014.1, on the reverse strand, counting down.
GGGCGACCGGTGACGTGTGGCTGCCCTGGGCGTCGCACCTGGAACAACACTGGCCCGGCCGGTGGCTGGCACCGGACCTCGCCGGACACGGCTGGGCACCGCCGCTGCCGTCGTACTCCTTCGCCGGTCTCGCCCAGCGGATCGCGCAGGCCCTCGCCCCCGACGACCGGCTCGTCGTGCTCGGGCACTCGCTGGGCGGCGTGGTCGGCCTCGCGTTGGCCGCACGCGACGCCGGGATGCCGGTGGACGCCGTGGTCGGGTTCGGCATCAAGGCGCTCTGGTCACCCGCCGAGCTGGACCGCGCCGCCGAGCTCGCCGCCCGCCCGGTGAGCTGGTTCGCCAGCCGCACCGAGGCGGCCCGCCGCTACCTGCGCGTGTCCGGGCTGACCGGCCTGCTCCCGCCGGACCACCCGGTGGTGGACGCCGGCCTTCGTCAGGTCGACGGCAAGTGGCGCCTCGCCATGGATCCCCGCGCCTTCGCCGTCGGCGAGCCCGACCTGAGCGCGCTGCTGGCGGCGACCGACGCCCCGGTGCTGCTGGCGCGTGGTGAGCACGACCCGATGGTCACCGAGGCGCAGCTCAAGGAGTACGGCGTACCGGTCGCCACGCTGCCCGGCCTCGGGCACAACGCGCACGTGCAGGACCCGGCGGCCGTCCTGGCGCTGCTGGACGCGTACCGCTGAGGTTCGTCGCGGGGGTAAACCGGTAGTGGCGCCATACCCGGACGCCTACCATCCCGCGTTGATGTCCACAGTCGAGCAAGCCCTGATCACCACCGTGAGCCTGCACGTCGTCGACACCCGACTCGACGACGCGGCACGTCGCTGCCGGCCGCTCGTCGCGTCGCTCGGCGCGGTGAGCGTCACGGCGTCCCGCACCGAGGTCGACGGCCCCCGCAGCGGGGTCAACCTGGGCCTGACGCTGACGCCGGCCGCCCCGTCGGCGTCCGGCGGGGAGGCGGTGCGCCAGTTCGCCGCTCCGCTGCTGGAGCGCTTCCGGTGGGGCCGTGGCGATCTCGACGTGGGCGAGACGGCCGCCGGCCATCCGTGGGGGTTCGCCGCCGGTCCGGAGCGGACGACCGACGGGGTGACGCCGCTGAGCGTGTCCGTCGGCGCGGTCGGTGACGCGGCGGAGGAGTGGTGGGATCCGCCGGAGTGGCTGCCCGCCGACGCATCCGTCCTCGCCGTCCGGCGACGGGTCAGGCGACTGCCGGCGGCGGCGTCCGACGACGACGTGGTGGCCCGGGTGCACGCCCGGCTGACGGCCCCGGATCTCGACACCGCCCTGGTCCGCTGCCTTCCACTGCTCGGGCGGGCGGACGTGTGGTCCGTCGACCTCCACCCGGTGGCGGTCGACGGGGACGTCTGGGGTCTAGTCCTGCTTCTGGTGCTGCCCCTGGTCGAGGTGTCACCGCAGGCTCCCTTCGGGACCGGGGTGGACGCTCTGGCCGCCGAGTTCGGATTGCTGACGGGGCGCCTGCGCAGGTCACCGCTCGGCGTCTGGATGGTGGCGGCGATGGAGGCGACCCGGCCCCTCGCCGATGCGCCGACGGTCGAGGCGCTGTACCTGCGGACCGCCATCGACCCGTTCGACCCCGGGCCGGTCGACCGGCCGGTGGAGACCCGGGAGATGGGGCTGCGGGGCCGGGACGAGGACGGTCCGGCCGAGGCCGAGTTGATCAGCGCGATCGAGGAGGCGTTGCGGGACGCCGTACGGGTCGTGCTGACTGTCGACGTCGTCGGGCCGGTCGCGGACGCCGCAGCCGTCGTCCGGGACGTCGTCGGGATCGACGAGGAGGACATTGAGTCGGTCGGTAGCGAGACCCTCGCCGACGGGCGGCAGAGGATCGTGGCACACCTCGGGGCCACGCTGATGGGCGCCGAGGAGGTGCTGCGGACCGTCGTCACCGCCGCCGAACTCCAACCGTGGGAGTTCTCGCTCCCCGAGTCGGCCGACGGTCCCGCGACAGCCGAATGGCACGCGCCGGCCGGCACGTCCGGGATCGTCCGGATCGAGCTGAACGCGGGGGAACGGCTCGGCCTGGGCTAGCGCCTGTTTCATAAGAACTGGCCGGCCTGCGGCGGGCCCGGACGACGACCGCCGCCCGCCCGGACTCCGCCTCGGCTCGACCGCCCTTATGAAACAGGCGCTAGTACTCCAACGTCGCTTGATCTGCCGGCTGGCTTACTCGGCTGGCTCATGAAGAAGATCATGGCCGCGAGGCTTGCCCCCATGGCCAGGTGCTCCCAACGGAGCAGGTCCGTGATCGGTCGATTGCGCAGCCGGACGAGTGCGGCCGCCATCCAGCAGCGGTAAGCCGCCGTGGCGGCGCGTAGCAACACGAGCGCCGCGTCATGGCCGGTGACGGTGCCGTGGTCGATCCGGGGCCCGGCGGCCATGTGGTGGATAGCCATCGACCCGCCGAGCGTCAGGACGTCACCGCCGGCGTAACGCCGGGGCGTGACCATTGGGCGGTGGGGCGGCCGTTGAGCCGCCACGGGTGACCACTGACCCGCGGCCAACCTTGGGGTGAGTTTTCCCAGTTCTCTTGCCGGCCGTACACGGTGAGGTCCAAGGCGTGGTAGCTGGTCGTCAACGCCTCCACGCCCCGCCCGGTGGTCCAGTAGGTTTCATAGACCTGGTCGCCGTCGCGCAGGTAGCAGGCGATGAACCCGAAGTCACGACCGTCGGCCAGAGCCGGGTCGGAGTCTTTCGCCGAATACCACGGGAACGGGTAGCCCATGAACTCCGCGAACGGGGCACTTTCGTCGTAGGGACCGTTGCAGAACACGGCGTAGGTGACGTCCCGGGCATGCAGGTAGTCCAGCATCTGCATGTGACAGGTCGAGAAGGTGCACCCCTCACACTGTTCCCCGTACGGTTTGCCGTCGTGCCACATGTGGAAGTAGGCGATGAGCATCCGGCGGCCCTCGAAAACCTCCACCAGCGGGGTGTCCCCGCCGGGGCCCTGGACCGTCACCGTCGGCATCAAGGTCATCGGCAGCTGGCGACGAGCGGCTGCGATCGCGTCTCCTTCGCGGGTATGGGCCTTCTCCCGGACCAGCAGTTCGTTGCGCTCGCGCAGCCAGGTCTCCCGGTCGACGACCGGGGGCGTGGCCGCGCTGGACGCGGGGGTTGCCGTCATGGCTGTCTCCTTCGTGGGGTGGGGATTGGTCACAGGTACAGACGACCGAGTCGGCGATCGTCATCGGTGACCGATGACGGATGGGGTCCGCGGTCGTCAGTACGGTGGTGAGGACCACTCAGCCCCGGGGAGATCACATGTCCGACTCGCCTGACGAGCAGGCGGTCTGGCTGCAGCGCGCCTTCGACGAGCACCGGCGCGAGCTACACGTGCACTGCTACCGCCTCGCAGGGAACGTCACCGACGCGGACGACCTGGTGCAGGAGGCCTTCCTGCGTGCCTGGCGGGCTCGCGACCGCTTCGAGGGTCGGGCGTCGGCGCGCACCTGGTTCTACCGGATCGCCACGAACGTCTTCCTCGACAGCCGCAAGGCGGCCGGTCACCGGACGATTCCGTATGGTGACCCGCTGGAGTGGTCCACCGAGCTCGGTCCCTATCCAGACGCCCTGTTGGCCGACGATCCGCAGACCGGTCTCGCCGCCCGGGAGACCGTCGAGCTGGCCCTGATCGCAGCGCTCATGTACCTGCCGCCGCGGCAGCGGGCGGCCTTCGTGCTGCGCGACGTCTACGGCTGGACGCCGCAGGAGATCGCCGGCGCGCTCGACACCGCCGTAGCGGCCGTCAACAGCCTCCTCCAGCGGGCCCGCCACACCCTCCGGCGGCGCGCTCCGTCGGACCCACAGGACTGGCGCCGCCCGCAGCTCACCAGCGAGGACGAAGAGATCCTGCGCCGCTACGCCAACGCGAAGGACCCGGAGACGGTCCGGGGACTGCTCGCCGAGGACGTACGGATCACGATGCCGCCCGAGCCGCCGGTCGTCGGGATCGACGCGGCCGCGGAGTTCCTCGGCCGACCGCTCGACTGGCGTACCTTCCCCACCTCGGCCAACGGGCGCCCGGCACTGATCAACTATCTCCGCCGGCCCGGCAGCCCGCACTATGAGGCGCTGGTCGTCGACGTACTCCGGATCGAGAACGGGAAGATCGTAGAGAGCAACGCCTTCATCGGTGCCCGTCACGTCGCCGCCTTCAGCATGCCCGCCACGCTCGAGCCCTAGACGAGTAAGTCTCAAGCTAAGTGGCCGAGCCTGCGCTGGTAGTGGGATCGCCGGGCTCGGGCTTGGGATGTTCGTCGCCACCCGCTCGGGTCTACGCTGTGGCACACGGCGACCGCACGATCTTCGGTTGTCCGCACACACCATCGATGATCAACGCGGTGGCCGTCCCCATGCCCGCGCCACGCCCAACGCCGAAGCCAAGTGACGTTGGAGTACCAGGGCGCGTCTCGGGGGTCAGGCGAGGGGGGAGAGCTGCGGCGAACGCTCGGCCGCGGGGGTCTCCGTCGCCGCCAACTCCCGACGAGCGGCGGTCAGGAACGCCTCGGCGTACGACTCGGCGGGGAAGTCACCCAGGTAACGCCGGCGGGTGGCCCAGCGTTCCGCGGCCAGCGGATCGGTGTCCAGCAGCGCGGTCAACACACCGTCCAGGTTGGACATGTCCCGACGCAGTACGTAACCCGACGCGGCCAGCGGGAACCGTTCGGTGAACCGGTCGCCCTCGTCACCCATGTCGGTGACCGCGTACGGCTTGCTGGAGTAGAGGTAGTCCGAGATGACCCCGGACACGTCGGAGACCAGCGCGTCCGAGGAGTTCACGCACTCGGTCAGGCTCAGCTCACGGGCCGCCGCACCGACCACGTGCGGGCGACCGCTGCTGGCCCGATCGGCGACGAGCAGCTCGGTCAGCCGGCCCAACTGACGGGCCGAGGCCGGGTTCTGTGCCGTGTACGGGTGGGCTCGCAGGATCACCGTCGCGCCGCGCTCCAGCAGCCGCCGCAGCAGCCCTTCGGCCACCGGCAGCGAGCAGTAGTCGGCGTCGGCGTGGTGCCCGGTCCACGTCGGTGTGTACAGCACCGTCGGATGCGCCAACCCCCGAGCCGGCTCCGGGCGTACCTGGATCGACTCGACCTGCGGGCGGCCCACCACCACGAACTTGTCCGCCGGGATCCGCACGCCGGCACGGGCGTACCTGTCGATCGCCGCCGGCCCGGCCACGAAGATCCGGTCGAAGATCCCCGACACCGGGTTGGCGCTCGGCGCCTTGTCGCTGTCGCCGTGGTGCAGTTGCACGTGGGTGAGCTGGGTGAAGCGGATGCAGTGGCTGTTCTTCGCGCCGTGGTTGACGTAGAACGCCGCCCGCAGGCTCGGCACGAGCGCCTCGTCCATCGCCCGCAGGGTGGGGCAGTAGACCACCGGGGCGTCGGTGGCGGCGGCGATCGGGGCCAGGAACTCCGGCTCGCGCAGCACGACCAGGAACGGCCGGCCGATCCGTTGCAGGTACGGCAGCCACATGGTGACCTGGTATTCCGAGCCGGGCGGCGCGGAGAAGTAGAGCAGGAACTCCGGCTGGTGGCGGCGCAGCGCCCGAGCCACCGGCCCGCCACCGGCTCCCGGCCGCAAGCGCCGCCGGGCCAGGTCCAGGGCGACCACACCGGTGCCGACGCCGACCAGCAGGCTCGCGGCCAACGCCACACCGGCCGGCAGGGTGAGCGCGGCGGCGAACGCCAGGACGGCGAGCAACCCGAGCAGGATGGTGCCGAGCCGGTCGGCGACCAGCGGCGTCCAGGCGCGGACCGGCAGGTTGGCCGCGCGGATCTCCAGGTTGCCGGCGGTACGCAGGGGCCCCACCAGCAGCACCAGCCCCAGCAGGACCAGGGCGGTGGCGACAAGGGTGAGGCTGAGCCCGTCGTCCAGCCGTCGGGAGTAGCCGACCAGGATCGCGGCGGCGATCAGCGTCGTCTCCGCGACGAGGTCGGCGGTGGGTCGGATCCGCTGCTCGGCGGCCGAGGCGGCCAGCGCGGCGACAGCCAACGCCAGCCCCCAGCCGGTGGCGCCGGTGAGGGCCAGCACGACAAAGGCCAGCACCGCCAACCCAGTGCTCAGGCACCGGGCGGCCAGCTTTCGGACCAGGTCGCCGCGCATGTCGCTCCGTTCGTGGTTCCGCCGCCGGTCGGGGTCAGCTCGTCGGCGCCGCGCCGGCCGTCGCCTGGACCTGACTCGGCCCGGCCTGGGCCGGCACGCTCGGCGCGGGCCCGTCGCCGGGCGCCCGGCGTACGTCGATGACCTGGCCGGTCAGGTCGGAGATCAGCACGTCCAGTGACGACTGGGCGACGGCCTCCGCGGCGAGCAGGGTGTGCTCCGGCTCCTCGCCGAAGGCCCGCGTGCGCATCGGCGTGGCGGTCCGCTCCGGGTTGATGCAGTTGACGCGGACGCCGACGTCGGCCCACTCGTCGGCGAGCGCCTGGGTCAGGTTGACGAGCGCGGCCTTGGTGGCCGAGTACAGCGCGTAGCGGGCCCGCCCCCGGGTGTAGGAGCTGGACGTGTAGAGCAGCAGTTGGCCCTTGGTCTGCTGGAGGTAGGGCAGGGCCTGTCGGGCGATGGTCACCGGGCCGACGAAGTTGACCTGGAGCACCCGGTCCATCGTCTCCTCGTCCATCTCGGCGAGGGCGCCCTTCTCCAGGACCCCGGCGGTGACCACCACGTGGTCGATCCGGCCGGTGGCCTCGAAGGCGGTGGTCAGCGCGGCCTCGACGTCCGCGGCCCGCTCCACGTGGGTGCCGGTGCTGGAACGGCTGAACGGGAAGACCTGCGCGCCGTAGCGTCGGGCCAGCTCGGCCAGCTCGTGGCCGATGCCGTAGCTGCCGCCGAACACCACGATGGTGCGGCCGGTCAGCTCCTCGGAGTAGCTGCGGTGGTCGGTCAGTCGGGGTGCCTGCGCCGCGGCGAGCTGGAAGAGCTTGTCCGCCAGGTGCACGTCGACCGGGTGGGTGACCTTGATGTTCTCGTCGGAGCCGTCGATCACCTTGATCGGGGTGCCGGGCAGGTACCGCAGGACCACGCCGCAGTCGTCGGTGGCGGCGAAGTCCGGGTCGTCCTCGGCGATTCGGTACGCCTCGCGGATGGTCGGGGAGCGGAACGCCTGCGGGGTCTGCCCACGGCGCAGCCGGGAGCGCACCGGGATGTCGGTGATGCAGTCGTTGTCGTCCACCTGGATGATCGTGTCCGCGGACGGGATGGCCACGTCCACGGCGTCGTAGGTCCACAGCGCGTTGACGCACTCGCGCACGATCCGGCCGCTGAGCAGCGGGCGCACCGCGTCGTGGAAGAGGATGTTGCAGTCCACCGGGCCGACCGCGTCCAGTGCGATCCGGGTGGTGGCGTTGCGGGTGTCGCCACCCTCGATCACCTTGGTGACCTTGCGCAGGCCGGCCTTCTCGACGATCTGCCGGGCGTCGTCGACGTGGCCGGTCGCCATCAGCACGATGATCTCGTCGATCTCCGGTGCCGCCTCGAAGACCGCCAGGGTGTGCTCGATGATCGGCTTGCCGGCGATCTTCAGCAGCTGCTTCGGGATGCCGAGGCCCAGCCGCGTCCCGGTGCCTCCGGCCAGAACCACGGCCACCGTCCGCGAGGGCCGCCACGGCGTCGGGGTCTCCGCCACGGCGTCCGGGCCAGTGGTCTGGTCCTGCGTCATTGCCGGATCCTCACTCTCTTCGGATGCGTTAACGGAAGGTTCCGCCCGAGCGGCGACGGGATGAACCTTAACGCGCGGACCGCGCCGCCCCAACGTGGGCGACGCGGTCCGTGGTGCCGTGTCGATGCCGGCGGCCTACTTGCTGTTCGCGTACGCCTCGTAGGCCCGGATGACCTCGTCGGTGGGCCCGTCCATCCGCAGGACGCCCGATTCCAGCCAGATCGTTCGTTCGCAGGTGTCGCGGACCGAGGAGAGCTGGTGGCTGACGAGGAACACCGTGCCGGCGCCCTCCCGCAGCTCGCGCACCCGCTGCTCGCTGCGCTTGCGGAAGCCCTTGTCGCCGGTGGCGAGCGCCTCGTCGATGAGCAGCACGTCGTGCTTCTTCGCGGCGGCGATGGAGAACCGCAGCCGGGCCGCCATGCCCGAGGAGTACGTCCGCATCGGCAGGCTGGCGAAGTCGCCCCGCTCGTTGATCCCGGAGAACTCGATGATCCCGGCGGCCTGTTGGGCCACGTCGTCCGGGTGCATGCCCATGGCCAGGCAACCGAGGGTGACGTTGCGCTCGCCGGAGAGGTCGTTGAGCAGGGCGGCGTTCACGCCCAGCAGCGACGGCTGCCCCTGGGTGTGGATCGCGCCCCGGTTGACCGGCAGCAGCCCGGCGATGGCCCGCAGGATGGTGGACTTGCCGGAGCCGTTGCTGCCGATCAGCCCGATCGCCTCGCCCCGGTACGCGGTGAAGGAGATGCCCTTGACCGCGTGCACCTCCCGGATGTTCGGTGCGTTGGTGCGCTTGACCAGCCGGCGCAGCGCGGCCACCGGCGTGGTGCCACCGGCGGCACCCTGGTGCACCCGGTAGATGATGTGCGCGTCGTCGACCACCACGGTCGGGATGCGCTCCTGCGACGCGGTCATTGTCGCGGTCGCCTCGGTGGGGGTCTCGAAGTGCTCAACCACGGCCGTACTCCTGTTCGCCGCGCCAGAAGTAGATGAAACCGCCCAAGCCGGCGAGCAGTGCCCACCCACCGCCGACCAGCCAGAGCTGGGCCAGCGACTCGTTGAGCAGCGGTGCCTCCTCCAGCAGCGTGTACCGCGCGAGCTCGATGTAGACGAGCAGCGGGTTGTACTGCACGAGCGTCGTCGCCCAGCTCGGCAGCCGTTCGAAGAGGCTGACGCTGTAGAGGACGCCGGAGCCGTACATCCAGGTGCGCATGATGAACGGCATGACCTGCTTCAGGTCGCTGGACTTGCTGCCCAGCCGCGCCACCACGAGGACGACGCCGGCGTTGAACACCGCCTGGAGGAACAGGGCCGGCACCAGCAGCAGCCACTCCAGCGTGATCGGTTCCCCGGTGGCAAGCACGATGCCGATCAGCACCACCATCGACGCCAGCAGTTGCTGGAACTGCGTCAACGTCGTGGACAGCGGCAGGCTGGCCCGGGGGAAGTGCAGCGCCCGGATCAGCCCCAGGTTGCTGCTGATCGACTGGGTGCCGGCCAGGACCGCGCTCTGGGTGAAGTTGAAGATGAACAGCCCGGTGGTGAGGTAGGCGATGAAGTTCGGGATCTCGTTCTGTGCCAGCACCACCCCGAAGATCAGGTAGTAGACCGCCGCGTTGGTCAGCGGGGTGAGCACCTGCCAGAGCTGGCCCAGCTTGGCGTTGCTGTAGGAGGCGACCAGCTTGGCGTTGGCGTACGCGGCGATGAAGTGCCGGTAGGCCCACAATTGGCGGCTGTACTCGACGACGCTGGGGCGCTCACCGGCGACCCGTAGCCCGTGCCGAGCGGCCAGCTGCGCCTGGGTCAGGCCCGTGTCGGGGTCGACCAGCGCGGTGGTGGCCATGGAAATGGCGCTCCGATCTTTCGTGCAGACGGGTGGCTCACGACGATGGGATCCTAGTGGGAGATGTGCGCGGGGCGCCGCCTCGTCGCTGCGAGGACAGTAGTCCGAAACACGTCGGGACGCAACCGTACCGTCGTTGCGCTACCCTGGGCCCCGTGACCTGCGATAAGAGTTCCTGGTGACGACCGAGAAGAGGCGTGCCCCGGCCGGCGCGGCCGTGCTTCGTGGCGAGATCACCACGGCCATCCGGCGCGCGCTGACGCAGGAGTTGGCCGCGGTCGGCTACGGCCGGCTCTCCATCGAGGCGGTGGCTCGTCGCGCCGGCGTCAGCAAGACGGCGATCTACCGACGGTGGAACTCCAAGCTCGACCTGGTGTTGGAGATCGTCGCCGCGGCGGCGCACGGCAAGCTGCCGGCACTGGACACCGGCACCCTGCGCGGTGACCTCACGCTGCTGTTCCAGGCGGTGGCGCACGCGCTGCGCCACCCGTTGGCGTCGCAGATCATCCCGGACCTGCTGGCCGAGGCGGCCCGCAACCCCAGCATCGACGCGACCCTGCGTCAGGTGTTGCACGCCCGTCAGCAGGAGATCGGCGGTCGCCTGGTCGCCCACGCCGTGCGGCGCGGCGAACTGCCCGCCGACACCGACCCGGACGCGGCGGTCGACCTCATCGTGGGCCCGCTCTACTGGCGGCTGGCCATCGCCCGTCTCCCTCTCACCGACAGCTACCTCGACAACCTGGTCGAATCCGTGGCCGCCGGGCTCGGCGCCGACAGCGCCCTACCCCGTCCCCGAACAGCCCCGATATCGGGTTGACCAGCCTCCGACACTCCGTCGCCCGCAGCGGCGGTCCCGCTGTCCGATTCCGCTACGCTGCCCCCTGACCCCCGGCCGGTCACCGGTCAGACATCCGCTTCTCGCCCCTCAACCCGCCGCCGGACGACAAGGACGCCCCGTGACGCACGTCGAAGACGCTGTTGTGGCCTCAGCGGCAGGCAGCCAGAAGGACACCCCGAGCGCGGGTGCTCGACCCGCACGGGGCCGCGGTCTGATCGGGCGGTTCAACGCCGCGGTGGCGGCCGCACCCGTGGTGTGCACCGACGCGGCGGTGGTGAGCTTCGCCATCTGGACGCTGCTCTACCACCTCAACCTCGGCCTCGACCTGCGCCCGTCCGTCATCTTCCTCATCTGGGTCGTCCTGCAGCCGGTCGCGGCGTACGCGGCCTGGCGGCTGCGTCGTCACGACCCGGTGGCGCGGCAGGCCGACGACGAGGCCGTCCCCGCCCCGACCGACGTGCCCGCCGACCGCGCGTCGCTGCTGCGTCGGTACGCGCTGCCGGTCGGTGCCGCCCTCGGCGCGGCGTTGTTCGCCGCCCTCGGTCGTGGCACGGTGAGCTGGTGGTTGGCCGCCGGGCTCGGCCTGGTCTCGGTCGTCTCCGCCTGGCTGACCCTGCCCCGCCGCGGCGGGGCGACCGACGCGGTCGCCGCGCCGGCCGGCCAGCGGACCACCCCCGTGCAGGGGTACGTGGTCATCGTCGTGTCCCTGGCCGCCGCCTACTTCGCCACGTTGATCGACCGGGTGTCGCTCGACGACGTCTTCTACGTCGGCAAGTCGGTCTGGGTCGCCGACCGGGACAACATCCCGTTCAAGGACTTCCTGTTCACCGAGGGCGTGCTGCCGGGCGGTTCGGCGAACCCGCCGCTGCCCTCCTTCGAGGTGTTCATCGGGGCGCTCGCCCGCGCCCTGCACGTGCACACGGCGTCGGTGTTGTGGTATCTGCTGCTGCCGGTGCTGGCCGTCTTCGCGGTCTTCGCGCTGTGGCGGCTCGTGCTGCGCTGGGCCCCGCGACGCCCGCTCGTCGCGTTCGGCGTCGCGGCGGCCTACATCCTGCTCGTGGCGTACTACGCCGACGCCCTGAACACCTACCACCTGCCCCGGCTGACCCAGGGCAAGAGCGTCTTCGTCCACGCGCTGATCCCACTCGCCTGGGTGTACCTCACCGACTACCTGGAGCACCGCTCGCGGCGGGCCCTGCTCCTGCTCACCCTGCTCTCCGTCGCTGCTGTCGGCTACACCACCACCGCGGTCTTCCTGCTGCCGCTGCTCGCCGCGGCGGCCGGCGCGGTGCTGCTCGCCACGCGGCGCACCCGGGAGGCCATCGTGTGCTTCGCGGTGCTCTCGGTCTACCCCCTGCTGTCCGGGGTGCTCGTCCAGGTTCTGCGCGGTGGGGTGGAGGAGGCCGCCGCGACGTACTCTCCGCTGTTGCCGCTGCGGACCATCTACGAGCTGACGCTGTGGCTCGGCGTCCTCGGCGTCATCGGTGGCCTCGCCGTCTGGTGGTCGCCGCTCCTGCTCCGTCGTGGTGTGCCGCAGCAACTGGCCGTCGGCGCCGCACTGGCGGTCACGGTGCTCATGGTCCCCGGCCTGTTGAAGTTCGGCGGTGACCTCAGCGGGCTGACGGCCGTGCTCTGGCGGGTGCCGTGGATCCTGCCCGTGCCGGCGCTCGTCGGTGTCCTCGCGGTCATCCGCCTGCCCGGGCTGGCCCGGACGAGCCGGGTCCTCGCCTTCGCCCTCCCCGTCGTCCTGGTGTTCCTCTTCTTCACCCAGGGCAAGCCGATGTGGGAGGGGCAGGTGATCAAGGCGAAGCCGACCTGGCGGATGCCGGAGAACCGCAAGGCCGCCTCCTTCTGGATCGAGAAGCTGGACCACCCGGCCGGCCTGGTCCTCGCACCGTCGTCGGTGATGCGGGCGCTCCCGCAGGTCACCTCGGAGGTCCGCGTGGTGCTGCCCCGCGACCTGTATCTCACCGACTACGGACCCGAGACGCCGTTCGCGCAGGACAGGCTGCTGCTCGCGAGGTTCGCCGACGGCACGGAACCCATCTCCGTTCCCGCGGTCGCCGAGGCTATGGCCAGGGTCGGCGTGGGCATGGTGTGCCTGTGGAAGAGCAACACCGCCAGCGCGGCGGCGACCCCCGCCCTGGGGCTGGCACCCTTCGCGTCGCGCAAGGCGCCGGGCGCCATGGTCTGCTATCGCCCCGGCTCGCCCACCGGCGGATCCTGAGGCGGGTCGGGTTGGCGGTCGGTTTGGTCGGTTTTCCGCACGGATACCCGCTCGATACCATCACGCAGTCTCGCGTTAGGGTCGCAGTCACGTTCGTCAGCCGGGGGCTGCCGTGACGTGACGAGCGTCCACCAGGCGCTGCGGTCCCGGCTTGTGGTCTGCGCAGACCGAGCCCAGCCCGATACGGAAATCGTAGGGAGCGAACTCGTTGTTCGGCACGTTCTCAGGTCGCATCGGAGTGGCCGTCAGCGCCGCGCTGCTGGTGCTGGCCTACCTGGTCATGCTCGTCGCGGGTGTCTTCGGCTGGGTGGGCCTGTTCGCCGTCGCCGGACTGGCCGCCGTGATCGGCGAGTTCGCCGCCGCCCGCTGGTCGCCGATGTCGCAGCTGCTGTTGGAGAAGGTGGGTCTGCACTGGTCGTACCGGCAGCTGACCCGGGACCTCGCGGCCGTGTTGCTGGTCGCCGCCGAGGTGCGGCTCAGCGGCGGTGAGCTGACCCTGCTGCTGGCGCTGCCGGCCGCGGTGTGGGTCGTGTCGGTGTTCGCCGGGGCGCTCTCCATCATGATCGAGCGTCGTAACCCGCTCTCCGCCATGGTGCGCAACATCGAGCTGGGTGAGCTGCGCTCCGCCCCGCAACTGCCAGCGTGGGTGGCGGCGGTCACCGGTGACCGGATGCCCCTGCTCAACCTGCTGCTGGTGCCGGCCGCCGTGGCCGCCGCGGTGCGGCACGACCCGACGCCGTTCTTCGGCGCCGCCGCGGTGGCGGTCGTGGCGACCGGCCTGGTGGGCGCCATCACCGCGCTGACCTGGCTGCGCGGCCGGGGCCGGAGTACGGGGGAGGGGCCGCTGCTGCCGGCCGTGCAGCGCTGGCTGGACACCTACCGGCCCGAGGTGGCGCTCTACTTCGCCGGGCCGGCCAAGGACGTCTACCAGGCCAACATGTGGCTCGCCCCGACCGAGGCGCTCCAGCAGCGCGCGGTGGTGCTGCTGCGCAACCGGGACGCGTTCCTGGAGTTGGCCGACACCCGGCTGCCGGTGATCTGTGTGCCGACCGGTGTCGACTTCATGAACCTCGACCTCACCGGCATCCGCGCCGCGCTCTATTCCGCGAACGTCGGCGCGAACATCCACATGCTGCGTGAGCCGAGCACGAAGCACGTCTTCGTCGGGCACGGCGACAGCGACAAGCAGGCCAGCGTCAACCCCTACAGCAAGGTGTACGACGAGGTCTGGGTCGCCGGCCTGGCCGGCCGGGAGCGCTACGCGCGCGCCGGTGTGGGGGTGCTCGACTCGGACATCGTCGAGATCGGCCGCCCGCAGCTCGCCGGCGTGCACACCTTCGGCGCCGAGTTCGTGGACCGGCCGTTCACCGTGCTCTACGCCCCCACCTGGGAGGGCTGGCTCGACGACGACCCGTACCACACCTCCCTGGTGCTGATGGGTGAGCGGATCGTCAAGGGGCTGCTCGCCACGACGCCCCGGCTGCGTCTGATCTACAAGCCGCACCCGCTCACCGGGTCGCGGTCCAGGGCGGCCAGGGCGGTGCACGACCGGGTCGTGGCGGCCATCCGCGCCGCCGGCGGCGACCCGAACGCGTCCTCCCTGGACGGCACCGCGCACCTGGTGGTCACCGGCCGTACGCCGGCGCTGTTCGACTGCTTCAACCAGACCGACCTGCTGATCAGCGATGTGTCCAGTGTGGTCTCCGACTTCGTGCAGAGTCAGCGGCCGTACGTGGTGGCCAACCCGGCCGGCCTGTCGGACGACGACTTCCGCCGGGAGTACCCGACGGCTCGGGCCGCGTACCTGCTCTCGAAGGACTGCGGCGAGTTGGAGAAGATCGTGGCGCTGACCCGGGCCGGTGACGACCCGATGACCGAGGCCCGCCGTGAGCTGAAGACCTACCTGCTCGGCCCGGCCGAGGCGAACCCGATGGACCGGTTCCAGGAGGAGATCGACCGCCTCTGCCGCTGAGCCCCGTTGCGCGGCTCTGCCGCTGAGCCCCGTTGCGCGCCCGACCCGACACCTCTCGGGCCGGGCGCTTCCGGCTCAACCCAGCAGCGCGGCCACCGCGTCGGCGGCCGGCGTGTCCGCCGGCAACGCCCGCGCCGCGATGACCGCCGCGACCGGCAGCGGGCCGTACACGTGCGGGAAGAGCTGCCCACCGCGCGACGGCTCCCAGCGCAGGGTGTCACCCAGCCGGTCCTCCGCCACGCTCAGCAGGGTCAACCCGGTCGCGCCGGCGAAGTGCCGTCGCGCCGTCTCCACCACCTGGTCGGCGCCGGAGAGGTGGATGAAGCCGTCCTGCAGGTCCACGGCGGAGCCGGGAAAGGCGCCGGCGGCGAGGGCGTCGTCCCATTCCGCGCTCGACAACAGTTTGTAGATCACCGTCGCAGCCTACGGGGGGGTGCCGTCGGCACACTCGCCCGGTTTTCCTCGGTACCGCCGCGCCCGTCGCCCCGGGCCGGGCATGCTCAGGTCAAGGGCCGCGGAGGGATGGGCGATGCAGAGCTACGACGACGACTGGACCGACAGTCAGCGCGCGCTGTACGACGAGTGCTACCGGGCCGGTGGTGAGTGGGCCGAGGACCCGGACACCCCGTCCGATGACGTACAGCACGTGATCAACCTGGCCGAGGCGGACGACGACGCCTTCAACGACGCCGAGATCGACTATCCGCCCCTGGTCGACGCGGTCACCCAGGCGGGCGGGGTCACCGTCACCAGCGTGCCGGCCAGCCACGAGGACCCGGGTTTCCGCGGTTTCACCGACGGCGTCCGGGACGCCACCGCCGACGACGTCTTCGGCCTGTAGGTCCGACCCGACACGCGGCTTTCCGCCGGGTGCGCGTTTCTGCCACCATGCGCAGGACAGCGCTGCGACGGACGGGGGCACGGGTGCGGATCCTGCTGGTGGAGGACGACCGCCGGGTGGCCGCCGCGCTCTCCTCCGCCCTCACCCGCCGGGGGTACGAGGTCGAGCATGCCGCCACCGTCGCCGCCGCGCTCTCCGCCGCCCCGTGCGACCTGGTGCTGCTCGACCTGACCCTGCCCGACGGCGACGGCACCGACCTGTGCCGGGAGTTGCGCCGGCGCAGCAGCCAGCTCGGCATCATCGCGGTGACCGCGCGGGGTGAGGAACGCGATCGGGTGCTGGGCCTGCGTCTCGGCGCGGACGACTACGTCGTCAAGCCGTTCTCGATGGTGGAGTTGCAGGCCCGGATCGAGGCGGTGCTGCGCCGGGCCGCGAACGCCGCACCGCAGCGGCACCTCATCCAGGCCGGGTCGGTGCACATCGACGTGGCCGCGCGGACGGTGACCGTGGACGGCCGGGCCGTCACGTTGACCCGCAAGGAGTTCGACGTGTTGCTCTCGCTGGCCCGCCAGCCGGGGGTGGCGGTGCCCCGCGACCGCATCCTGCTGGACGCCTGGGGCACCACCTGGGCCGACCGGCACACCGTCGAGGTGCACGTCGGGTCCCTGCGCGGCAAACTCGGCGACGCCCGGCTGGTGGAGACCGTCCGTGGCGTCGGCTACCGGCTGCGCGATGCGTGAGGGGCGGACATGCGTCGTCGACTGGTGATCAGCTACCTGCTGCTGATGGTGCTCGTCCTCATCGCGTTGGAGACGCCGTTGGCGGTCACCATGGCCAGTCGCGAAACCGAACAGGTCCGTGCCGACCGGCTCGCCGACGCGACCCGGTTCGCCTCGCTGGCCGGGCCGGCGCTGCGCGACGGTGGGCCGGGCCCGATCGAGTCGGAGCTGACCAGCTACGACAACCTCTACGCGATCGGTGCGGCGATCGTCGACCGGGACGGGAGCACATCTGTCGCGTCGCCGAGCTGGCAGCCCGGTGTGGGGGCCGCGTCGGTGCTGGACATGGCGCTGTCCGGGCAGCAGACCAGCGCCCCCGAGTTGGTGTGGCCGTGGACGACCGGCCCGGTGGTGGTGGCGGTGCCGATCAACGACGGTGGTGAGGTGCTCGGCGCGGTGGTGATCGTGACCCCCGCCGACCCGATCCGCCGGGCGGTCACCGTCTGGTGGTTGCTGCTCGCCCTGGCCGGCCTGCTCGCCGTGCTGGCCTGCGTGCTCACCGCGTTCGGGTTGGCCGGTTGGGTGCTGCGCCCGGTCACCGAGCTGGACGCGGTCACCCACGAGATCGCCGAGGGCGACCGGGGTGCCCGGGTGCAGCAGCGTCCGGGCCCGCCGGAGCTCCGTCGCCTGGCGGCCAGCTTCAACCACATGGCCGACGTGGTCTCCGACGTGATGGACCGGCAGCGTGCCTTCGTCGCGCACGCCAGCCACCAGCTGCGCAACCCGCTCACCGCGCTGCGGCTGCGGGTGGAGGAACTGGGCCCCAGCCTCACCGACCCGGAGGGCCGGGCCGAGCACCGGCTGGCCCTGGAGGAGACCGACCGGCTGGCGTTGGTGCTCGACGCGCTGCTGACCCTCGCCCGCGCCGAGCGGGAGGAGAACGAGCGGGTCACCGTGGACGCCGCCGCGGTGGCCGCGTCCCGGGTGGCCGCGTGGGCGCCGCTGGCCCGGCACCGTTCCGTCGCGTTGCGGCTGACCACCACCGACGCCCCGGCGTACGCCCAGACCGTGCCGACCGCCGTCGACCAGGCGCTGGACGCGCTCATCGACAACGCGGTGAAGTTCAGCGGGGCCGGCGGGGCGGTGACGGTGACCGTGGCCCGCCGCGACGACGGGGTGGCCCTGGAGGTGCGCGACTCCGGCCCGGGCATGACCGGGAGTCAGCTCGGCCAGGCGACCGAGCGGTTCTGGCGGGCGCCGGACGCGCAGAACGTGGACGGCGCGGGGCTCGGCCTGACCATCGCCGCCGTGCTGGTGGACGCGTCCGACGGTCGGCTCACCATGCGCCCGGGGGAGACGCGCGGGCTGGTGGCCGCCCTGTGGTTTCCCGCGCCGGAGCCGGAGCCGGAGCCCGCGCTGTCGGCGGAGCCGGTGGACGACGTGCCGGTCACCGACTGGCGGCCCACCCTGACGCGGTAGCACCCGCCGTCAGGGTTTGGCCTCCCGGTACCAGGCGGCGGCGCCGGGGTGCAGCGTCAGCGGCGCGGTGACGATCGCCGAGCGGGGGCTCATCCGCCCCGCCGCGGGATGCGCGGCGGCCAGCTCGGCCCGCCCGTCCATCAGCAGGCGGGTCACCTCCCGGACCAACGGTTCCGGCAGGCTGGCGCTGACGACCAGATAGTTCGGGTCGGCCACCGTGGTCACCGCGTCCACCCCGTACACGGAGCGGGGGATGTCCCGGGAGACGTAGACCTGGCCGTAGCACGAGCTCAGCTGCTCGGTCCACTCGCTGAGGTCCACGATCCGGGTGGCACGCTGCCGGGCCAGGTTCTCGATGCCCCACACCGGCAGCCCACCGGAGAAGAAGAACGCGTCGATCTGCCCGGAGCGCAGCGCCGTCACCGAGTCGTCCAGCCCGAGCCGCGTACGGCGTACCGTGTCGCCGTCGAGGCGGGCCACCTCCAGCAGCCGGGTCGCGGTGATCTCGGTGCCCGATCGGGGTGCGCCGACGGAGACTCGCCGGCCGCGCAGGTCGTCGAGCTTGCGCACCGGCCCTCCAGCCGTGGTGACCAGGTGCAGTTGGTCGTCGTACACCCGGGCGACCGCCTGGACCGAGGAGCTTCCCGCGGTGCTGGTGGGCAGGACGTCGGCCTGGGTGAAGCCCAGCTCCGCCCGGCCGGACTCGACAAGTTGGACGTTCTCCGCGGAGGCGGCGGTGATCACCACGCGAGCGTCGACGTCGGGCAGTTCCCGGTTGAGGATGGTCGCCAGCGACTGCCCGAACGCGTAGTAGACGGCGGTGGGGCTGCCGGTGGCGATCCGGATCAACATCGGCTCGGTGGGGGCGTCCTGGCAACCGGCGGAGCTCGCGGTCGCGGTCAGCAGCACCGTCAACAGGGCCGCCAGCCTCGCCCGGTGGCGCCGGGGCCGGCGGAATGAGGTACGTCTCACGCGATGCACTGTGCGCCGTCGGACCGGTGCGCGCAAGCTCCGTGCGGGCGGTGGGCCGGACGGGTGCGGCCCGCGCGCCGGTCAGCAGGCCGGGCGGGCCGGCTCCAGCTTCGCGTTGCTCAGGATCCGCGTCCGGTCCGGGCCGTCGGCCACGCTGACCAGGAAACAGCCGGTGCCCGCGCTCAGCCGGGCCGGAACGTCGAGCACGGCGGCGCTGCGGATCAGCACCGCCGCCAACTCCCGGTCGGTGAGCCGCACACCGAGGATGTGCCGGCGGACGTGTCGGCCGGCCGCCAGCAGGGCGGACCGCCAGGCCGCCGCCGCGAGTCGGGTCACCAACCGCCGGCGTGCCGGCGAGGCGCCGGGCAGCGGCCCACCGAGCAGCTCACGCCGCCCCTGCCACCAGCCCGCGTCCAACATCCGGGTGTACGTGCCGCGCTGCTCCTGGGGCACCCAGAGCCGGTGCAGCTCGTAGCGGCGGCGCAGACCCCCGACGGCGACCTCGTGGGTGACCGGGATGTCCAACCGGGCGAGCAACTGCCGCATCCGCTGCGCGGCGTCCTCCCGGTTGAACTCCACCCCGGGCAGGTGCGCGGGGAGCGCCGCGTTCGGTCGGGCGGCGGTCGGCGACGGTGTGCAGCGCAGCAGGCAGGCGGCCTCGAACGCGTCGCCCAGCGTCAGCCAGTCCAGCGGGGGTGGCGCCGCCGAGCGCGGCCGGTCGAGCAGGGCGGGTTCGCGGGTCAACGAAGGCTCCCTCGTCGGAGTCTGGGTTCCCCTACCGTGGCCGGTTTGCCGCCGTTACGGAACTCCTCCGGCCCAGCCTTGAGCAAATCTTGCGGCTGCCGCCCGCCGCTACAGGTCGGCGACCACCAGGTCCACCTGCCGCACCCGGCCGGGCGCGGTGGCCTGCTCCTCGACTGTGTGCTTCAACTCCCGCAGCGTGCCGACCAACTCCCTGGCGGAGCGCGGCCGGGCACCGGCGACGAGCAGGTCACGGACCAACCGGCCCTTGGTCGCCTTGTTGAAGTGGCTGACCACCGAGCGGACCGGCACGCCGTCGACCTCCCGTTCGTGCAGCACCCGCACGGTGACGGTCCGTTCGGCCAGCTCCCCGCGCGGCGTCCAGGTGGCCGCGTACGCGCCGGAGCGCAGGTCCAGCACCGGGCCCCGGCCGGCGGCGGCGTCCACCGCCGGTGCCAGCTCCCGACGCCAGTACGCCGACAACGCCCCGACACCCGGCAGGCGGGCGCCGATCGGACAGCGGTACGGGGGGATCCGGTCCGCCAGCCGCACCGCGCCCCACAGCCCGGAGCTGATCAGGATCGACCGGCGGGCCGCCCGCTGCGCCGCGACCGGCAACGACGCCAGCTCCAGCGCCTCGTAGAGCACCCCGGTGTAGAGCCGCTCGGCCGGAGCGGTGGCCGCCTCCCGCAGCCGGGCGTTGCGGCGCAGCTCGCCCCGCTGGCCCTCGCTGAGGCCGAGCGCCGCCCGCGCCGTCGCCTCGTCCGGTCCGGCGCTCAGCGTCACCAGCGCGTCCAGCACCCGCTCGCGGGCCGGGTTCAGCTCGGGCAGCGAGAGCCGCTCCGGGGCCCAGCGCCGCCCGGTGCCGGCGTCGACCTTGCCCTCCGAGGGCGGCAGCAGGATGAGCATCGGGGTCTCCTCGACGGGCGGGACGGCGGCCCGGCCAGCGTACGACCCGCCGTTACCGCCAGGGCCGCACCGGGGCCTTGGGGTGGTACACGCGATAGCCGCCGACCTCCCGGACCGGCGTGGTGTCGGCCCGGTCGGCGAGCAGTCGGCGCAGCCGCCGGTCCATCGGGGAGTCGACCTCCACCACGTAGCCCGGCCGTTCGGCCCGCCCCACCTGCCGCCAGTACGGGCGGTAGCGGTTCTGCCCGGGGGACAGGTCACCGTCGAGCACCGCGCAGATCACCGTCTCGTCCGTGTTGAAGATCAGTCGGTTGCAGGTCCAGTAGTCCCCGTACACCTGGTGGGGGCCGTTGGCGCGCAGCGCGGCGGCCAACTCCCGGGCCTGGCGCTCCTCGGTGCGCGACGCGGCGGTGCCGGTGGTCGCGAAGAGCACGGTGATCACCAGCGTGGTCGCGGCCAGGGCGACGAGCACGGCGGCGGACAGCGCGCCGGCAACCCGGCCGAGCACGCTGCTGGTGCCCCGCCAGGCGGTCAGCGCCGCCACCCAGAGCGGCCAGAGCACCGCCGGCAGCGACAGTTGCAGCACCGACAGGTAACGGGCGTTGTCCAGCGGGCTGGTCGCGGCGAGCGGACTGCGCACGTACGACAACAGGGTCAACGCCGCACCGGCGACAAGCGCGAGCTGCACGACCGGCCCGACCCGGTCCCCGCGTGGCCCCGCGGCCGCCCCGCGGTACGCGAGTGCCGCGAGCGCCGCGCCGACCACCAGCAGCACCGGGTACGCCACCCCGAACCACTGCTGCCAGCGTCCACAGCCCTCCACCGGGCAGAGCCCGTGTGCCAGCGGTACACCCTCCAGCAGGCCGCCTCGGATCCGGTCGGACCACGGCGGCGACGGACCGGCCTTGGTGCTGACCTCCCGGAACACGGTCAGCGAGTCCTCACCCGGCCCGGCGCGCAGGTTGTCGAGGACCATCGGCGCGATCCCGACCACGACCCCGGCCACCAGCAGCAGGCCGGACCAGCCGAGCAGTTCCCGCCGCACCGCCCACACCAGGGCGAGCCCGGCCACCGCCAGGTACGGCAGGATCAGCCAGTCCGACCAGGCGGCCAGCCCGACGAGCAGGCCGAACAGCGCGACGGCGAGCCGCCGACGGCGCACCGTGCCGGCCGCCAACCCCACTGTGATCAGCAGCATCAGCAGCACCGCCGGCTTCACCTCCGGTCGGCCACCGACGACGGTGAGCTGGTCGCGAACCACCCGCTCGCCGCCGAGCGCGAGCAGGCCGACGACGGCTGTGGCGAACCAGGGTGTGCAGAGCCGGCGGGTCAGCCGGTGGATCAGATAGAGGAACAGCGCGTACAGCACGAGCATCGGCAGCCGCAGCACCGGCCAGCTCGGCCCGGCCAGCGCCACCAGGGGCGCGGCCAGGTACGACTCCAACATCCCCATGTAGTGCTGGCCGTACAGGAAGACCGGGCGTTCCCGGCCCTGCCCGATGTGCAGCGCGGCGAGGCCGAAGGTGGCCTCGTCGCTGTTCGAGGCCGGCACCGTGAACAGCGTCAGAACCAGCCGATAACCGACGCCGGCCAGCCCGAACAGCAGCGCGACGAGCGCCGGTCGGTCGAGTCGTGGGCGCCAACGCCCACGGTGCTGCTCTGGATGCGACACGACCAACGCCCCCGTCGTCGTCCCGACCGGAGTGTTTCACGGACGGCGGGCGGGCCGGGCCGGATCGGCGCAGCCGGGATCGGCTCGCCTGGCCGGGGCGGATCGGCGCGGCCGGGATCGGCTCGCGTGGCCGTGTCTGCCGAGGTGTGGCAGGGTTGGCGCGTGCCACCCACTCCCGCCGGCCAGCTGGCCGTTCCGAACCTGCACCGGGCTGCGCGGATCGAGGACGCCGTGCACCAGCTCGTCCAGCGCCGGCTGCGGCGCACCGGCTGGCGGGTCAACATCGTCGCGTACACCGGTTATGGCGCCCCGGGCTGGGTGCGGGTGATGTGCCGGGTGTTGCTGGGCCGACCGGACACCCGGCAGCGGGGTCGGCTGGACAAGGTCCGTGGCTGGCGCAGCTTCACCACCCTGCCCAACAAGCACGTCACGGTGACCATCGAGGCCGGCGGGGTACGGCACGAGACGCAGGCCGACCGCAGCGGCTTCGTCGACACGCTCGTCGAGGCCGACCTGCCACCCGGCTGGGGCACGGTTCGGCTCAGCGTCCCGGACGCCGAGCCGGTCGACGCGCCGGTGCGCATCCTCGACCCGGAGGTCAAGTTCGGCATCATCTCCGACATCGACGACACGGTGATGGTGACCGCGCTGCCCCGGCCGCTGCTCGCGGCGTGGAACACGTTCGTCCTCGACGAGCACGCCCGCAACGCCGTGCCCGGCATGGCCGTGCTCTACGAGCGGCTGGTCACCGCGCACCCCGGCGCCCCGGTCTTCTACCTCTCCACCGGCGCGTGGAACGTGGCGCCCACCCTGACCCGGTTCCTGTCCCGACACCTCTACCCGGCCGGGCCGCTGCTGCTCACCGACTGGGGCCCGACCGCCGACCGCTGGTTCCGCAGCGGAATGGAACACAAACGGGTCACCCTGGCCCGGCTGGCCCGGGAGTTCCCCGACGTGCGTTGGCTGCTGGTCGGCGACGACGGCCAGCACGACCAGGAGATCTACCGGGAGTTCGCCGCCGCCCACCCGGAGAACGTCGCCGGGGTGGCGATCCGCCGGCTCTCCCCGACGCAGTCCGTGCTGGCCGGCACCCTGCCCGCCCCGGCCGGCCGCCCGTCGTCGGGGCCGGTGGGGCAGAAGTGGCTCTCCGCGCCGGACGGCGCCGGCCTGTGGCAACTGCTGCGCGACGCCAACCTGGTCTGACCGCCGGTCACGGGCCGCGACGGCCAGCCGCCGACGCCGGCCCGGCCTGACCGCCGCCGGGGTTGCCGCGCTGCGCTACGGTCCCACCCGAGCAGCCGCCGTGGGCGGCCGGAGCGGGGGTCGATGGTGCGATACGTGCAGCCACAGTTGGCGCCTGACGATCCCGTCCTGTTCACCCAGCGGGGATACCTTCCCTTTGGTGGAACGGTGTTCAGCGCCTACGGTGCTCTCCTCGTCCTCACCACCAGGCGCCTGCTCTTCGCTCCTGCTCGGATCTGGAAAATCCACAACCCTGGAGAGGCCTGGGTTCGCGCCAAGTCGATGAGCCTTCCGGACGTGACGGCCGCCGAACCCGCGTCCGGCGCGCGGTTGACGATCAGTTCCCGGTACGGCGACACCGTCTCCTTCTGCGCCATCCTCCCCACGGGTCCGGGCTTCGTCTGGCAGGCGCGCGACGCTGTTCCCTATCGGGACGAGACAGTTCGGCGGATCAGGCAGGCTATTCGCGAAGGGCTCTGATGCCGATGAGGAGTTGGGGTGCGTGGTTCGGCGGCCTGCTGCTGTGGGCCGTGTTCGGCTTCATGATGGTGATGTTCAGCAGGAATCCGGCGAACGGTTGGGGTGAGGTGTTGGTCTGACCGCCGATCCTGGCCGCCGCCCGGGTTGCCGTGCTGGGCTACGGTCCCATCCGACCCGCCTGGGCAGGAGTTGGGCGTGACGGTGGACGCGTGGCACGCCCGGCCGAGCCGAACGACGGCGACATGGACGAGGCCGCGTGCCTACCGGGCGAACAGACCGCCGTGTACGAGCGGCGCGGGCCGTTCTGGGGGGCGGCTGACGCAGTTCGCGGCCGGCCTCGTCGCCTCGATGCTGGCGCTGGACACCGTGCGGAGCTGCTACCCGGGCGTGGGAGTGTTCAAGTTCACCCCTGCCCTGCAGCCGGTGGAGGCGACGGTCCACGAGTGCCGCCGGGTCGGTCCGGTGAGCGGCGATGGGTTCGGCTACTGGTGGCACTGCGCGGTGACGGTCCAGACCCGCGACGGTCGCGAGGTGCGTACCGTGGTGTCGCGGAGAACCATGTCGATCATGGAGTTGTGGTGCCTGATTCGGTGCTGTGCGGGCGCTTTGCCACCCACCACAACTCCATGATCGACGAGGCGTAACGGGTTGAGCTGCTCAGGATCACGCGCTCGTGGGGACGGCTTCAGCGGATTAGCCCTGGCGCAGCCAGACGGCGCCGAGCGGCGGCACCTGGAGGGCGGCCGAGGCGACCATCCCGTGCCACGGCACGTCCTCGGCGCGTACCTGGCCCAGGTTGCCCACCCCGGAGCCGCCGTAGTGGTGGGCGTCGGTGTTGAGCACCTCCGTCCACGTGCCGCCGGCCGGCAGGCCGATCCGGTAGTCGTGCAGCGGCTGGGCGGAGAAGTTCGCCACGCACACCAGCGTCGAGCCGTCCGGGGCGATCCGGACGAACGACACGGTGTTGTTGGCGACGTCGTCGCCGGCGATCCACCGGAACCCGGCCGGGTCGGTGTCCTGTGCCCACAGCGCCGGGGTGTCCCGGTAGACCCGGTTCAGGTCGGCGACGAGGCGCTGCACGCCGGCGCGGGCCGGGTCGTGCAGCAAATACCAGTCGAGGCCGCGTTCCTCGCTCCACTCCCGGTCGTCGGCCAGCTCGGAGCCCATGAAGAGCAGTTGCTTGCCCGGGTGCGCCCACATGTACGCCAACAGCGCGCGCACGTTCGCCAACCGCTGCCAGGTGTCGCCGGGCATCTTGCCGGCCAGTGAGCCCTTGCCGTGCACCACCTCGTCGTGGCTGATCGGCAGCACGTAGTTCTCGCTCCAGGCGTACGCCAGGGAGAAGGTGAGCTGGTGGTGGTGGTGCTGGCGGTAGATCGGGTCCTTCGAGGTGTAGAGCAGGGTGTCGTGCATCCAGCCCATGTTCCACTTGAACCCGAAGCCCAGCCCGCCCTCGGCCGTCGTGCGGGTGACGCCGGGCCAAGCGGTGGACTCCTCGGCGATCATGACGACCCCGGCGTGGTGCTTGTAGACAGTCGCGTTCACCTCCTGCATGAGCGCGATGGCCTCCAGGTTCTCCCGACCGCCGTACTGGTTCGGGGCCCACTGCCCGTGCTCCCGGGAGTAGTCCAGGTAGAGCATCGAGGCGACGGCGTCCACCCGCAGCCCGTCGACGTGGAACTGGTCGCACCAGTAGAGCGCGTTGGCGACCAGGAAGTTGCGCACCTCGTTGCGGCCGAAGTCGAACACGTACGTACCCCAGTCGGGGTGCTCGCCGCGGCGCGGATCGGGGTGCTCGTAGAGCGGGGTGCCGTCGAAGCGCGCGAGGGCCCACTCGTCCTTCGGGAAGTGCGCGGGCACCCAGTCCAGGAGCACGCCGACGCCGGTGGCGTGCAGCCTGTCGACCAGGTACCGGAAGTCGTCCGGGTCACCGAACCGGGACGTCGGCGCGTAGTAGCCGGTGACCTGGTAGCCCCACGAACCACCGAATGGGTGCTCCATCACCGGCAGGAACTCCACGTGCGTGAAGCCCAGCTCGGTCACGTACGCGGTGAGCTGCTCGGCCAACTCGCGGTAGCCCAACCCGGGCCGCCACGAACCGAGGTGCACCTCGTAGACGCTCATCGGCTCCTGGTGCGGGCGCCGCTCGGCCCGCCGGGCCAGCCAGTCCGCGTCGTTCCACAGGTACGTCGAGTGGTGCACCACCGAGGCGGTGGCCGGCGGCACCTCGGCGTACGCGGCCAGGGGGTCGGCCTTGTCCCGCCACTGCCCGTCGGCACCCAGCACCCGGTACTTGTAGCGGGCACCGACCCGGGCGTTGGGGACGAACAGCTCCCACACGCCACTGGAGCCGAGTGACCGCATCGGCCAGCCGTCGTCGGGGGCCCAGCCGGTGAAGTCGCCGACCACCCGCACCCCGCGGGCGTTGGGCGCCCACACGCTGAACGCCACACCCTCGTCGAAGACCCGCGCGCCCAGCGCGTCCCACAGCCGCTCGTGCCGGCCCTCCCGGATCAGGTGCAGGTCCAGCTCACCGAGGGTCGGCGGATAGCGGTACGGGTCGTCGTGGGCGGTGCCGTCGACCTCCACCCGGTAGTCGAGCACGGTGCCGTCGACCTGGGCTTCGAAGACGCCCACGTCGTGCACCCGCTTCATCGGGTACCGCTCGTCGCCGACGAGCAGCACCACGTCCCCGGCGCCCCGACGCAGCGTGCGGATCGTCGTCGAGGAGTCGGCGGGGTGCGCGCCGAGCAGCGCGTGCGGGTCGTGCGTCGCGCCGGTGATCAGCTGGTCCATCTGTCGTCCTTCGGGGCGGCGTCGGTCGGTGCGGTACGGGACGAGCGGGCGGCAGCCGAGCGGGCGGCGGACAGCCGGGACGCCACAGTGGCCGGGGTCGTGGCGGCCGGGGCCGTGGTGGCCGGAGTCGTGGTGGCCGGGGCCGGGGCCGGGGTCGTGGTGGCCGGGGCCGTGGTGGCCGGGGCCGGAGTCGTGGTCGCCGGGGCCGGGGCCGTGGTGGCCGGAGTCGTCGGCGCGGTGCCGCCGGACAGGTCGTCCGGTACCTCGGCGACGGTGAGGTCCGCCGGTTCGACGCCCGTCGGCTGTGGCTCGGTCGGCGGGGTGGGCCGGCGCACGGTCAACACGTGCGCCGGTTGCAGGTACGGGTCGAGCCGCACCGCGTTGCGCTGACCCCAGTCGTAGCTGGTGCCGGTCAGCTCGTCGTGCACGGTGAACCGCTCGTGCCAGTCGAAGCCGAGCGCCGGCATGTCGAGGGTGGTGTTGCCCCACTGCACGATGCGCGGGTCGAACGAGCAGATCACGATGACGGTGTTGCCGGTGTCCGGGTCGTGCTTCGACCAGCACAGCAGCGCCGGGTTGTCGATCTCGTGGAAGACCAGGTTGCGGAGCTGGTGCAGGGCGGGGTTGTCGCGGCGTACCCGGTTGAGGGTCGCCAGGAACGGCGCCAGCGAGCGGCCCTGCGCCTCGGCGCCGGCCCAGTCGCGGGGGCGCAGCTCGTACTTCTCGTTGTCCAGGTATTCCTCCGCGCCCGGCCGGGCCACGTGCTCGAACAGCTCGTAGCCCGCGTACAGGCCCCAGGAGGGGGAGAGCAGTGCGGCCAGCACCGCCCGGATCTTGAACATCGGCGGGCCGCCGTGCTGCAACGACTCGTGCAGGATGTCCGGGGTGTTCGGCCAGAAGTTCGGCCGCATGTGGTCGGCCGACGCGACCAGTTCCTCGCAGTACTCCCGCATCTGCGCGGCAGTCGTGCGCCAGGTGAAATAGGTGTACGACTGGGTGAAGCCGATCTTGCCGAGCCCGTGCATGATGGCCGGCCGGGTGAACGCCTCGGCCAGGAACAGCACGTCCGGGTCGACGGACTTCACCTCGGCGATCAGCCAGTGCCAGAAGTCGAACGGCTTGGTGTGCGGGTTGTCGACCCGGAAGATCCGGATGCCCTCGCCCACCCAGTGCAGCACCACCCGCAGCACCTCGGCCCGGATGCCCTCCGGGTCGTTGTCGAAGTTGACCGGGTAGATGTCCTGGTACTTCTTCGGCGGGTTCTCCGCGTACGCGATGCTGCCGTCGGCCCGGGTGGTGAACCACTCCGGGTGCTCGGTCACCCACGGGTGGTCCGGCGCGCACTGCAACGCCAGGTCCATCGCCACCTCCAGGCCCTGCGCCGCCGCCGCCTGGACGAAGGCGCGGAAGTCTGCCGGCGTACCCAGATCGGGGTGGATCCTGTCGTGGCCGCCCTCGGCGGCGCCGATCGCCCACGGCGAGCCCACGTCGGTCGGCCCGGCGGTGAGCGCGTTGTTGCGGCCCTTGCGGTTGACCCGGCCGATCGGGTGGATCGGCGGCAGGTAGAGCACGTCGAAGCCCATCGCGGCCACCCCCGGCAGCCGCTCGGTGGCGGTGGCGAAGGTCCCGGACCGGTCCTGCGTCGCCCCCTCGGAGCGGGGGAAGAACTCGTACCAGGCCGAGTAGAGGGCCCGCTTGCGGTCCACCCAGATCGAGTACGTGCCACCGGTGGTGACCAACTCGCGCACCGGGTGCGCCCAGAGCAGGTCGGCCAGGGCCAGCGCCGGGCCGACCCGCTGCGGCAGCGGCAGGTCGGTGTCGACGAGCGCGGTGAGCGCGTCGGCGACCCGGGGCCGGTCGGCGGCCGGCACGAGGCCCCGGGCGGCAGTCAGCACCCGGGCGCCCTCGGCCAGGTCGTTCGCCAGATCCTCCGGCCCCTGCCCAGCGGCGATCTTCTTGGTCACCGCGTTCTGCCAGGTCAGGTACGGGTCCTGAAACGCCTCGACGGCGAAGGTCCACTCGCCCACCGCGTCCGGCGCGATGGTGGCGTGCCAGCGGTCCTGGCCGGGCTCGCCGGGGCGCATCCGGGTGAACGGCCGGCTCGCGCCGTCCGGACCAGCCCACACCACGTTGCAGCCCAGCGCGTCGTGCCCCTCCCGGTAGGCGCGGGCCGACACCGGGACCGGCTCGTCGACCACCGCCTTGGCCGGGTACCGCCCGCACGAGACGACAGGGGAGACGTCTTCGATCGGGAACCGTCCAGTCACCCCGCCAACCTACTGCGCGAGATCAGTTCGCGCGCGGCCAAGCCCGCCGGTCCGCCCCTCACCCCGGGGTCTCGCGTGAAGATCCACACGCGTTCCTTGAAACCGCGGTATCGAGGCGACCCGGATGCGGCGGTTTCCTGAAACCCGAGTGGATCTAGGCCGGGCGATGGCTACGCATCATGTGTGATGCACAGGGATCAGTGTCGCGTATCATATGTGACACGTGACAGGGGGTCGGGTATGCGGTTGAATAGCAAGGGCCAAGTCACCATTCCGGCAGCGTTGCGGGCCCAATACAACCTGCATGAGGGTGATGAGGTCGATGTGGTGGAGGAGGGCGGGGCCCTCCGCATCGTGCGCGTGCACGGTGCCGACACCCGGGGGGAGCGCCTCGTGCGCCACATGCGGGGCCGGGGGAGCGCCAAGGAGACCGAGCACATGTCCACCGAGGAGCTGATGGAGTTGCTGCGTGGTGAGTGATCGGCTCCGCGCGGTGCCGCCACGTCCGCCCGAGGCGGTGACGACCCTGGTCGACACCAACGTGCTGCTGGACATCCTGACCGATGACCCGAAGTGGGCGGAGTGGTCCGGGACCGCCCTCGCCGAGGCCCGTGACGCGGGCTATCTGGTGATCAACCCGATCGTGTACGCCGAGGTGTCGGTCCGCTTCGACCGCATTGAGGAATTGGACGAGGCGCTGCCGGCTGGGGACTTCCTTCGCGAGGAGCTTCCATACCTGGCAGGCTTCCTCGCAGGCAAGGCCTATGCGCGATATCGGAGGCTGGGCGGCGCGAAGCGGTCGCCGCTTGCCGACTTCTATATCGGCGCGCATGCGGCCGTGTGCCGTTACAACCTGCTGACCCGTGATGGGGCGCGATACCGCACGTACTTCCCGACACTGACGCTGACCACACCCGGCGACTGACCGCCCCCGGGCCCATGGCCGGGGCCATGGGCGCCGACCGCCGTCGAGATCCACACGGGTTCAATGAAAGCGCGGCATCGACGCGACCCGGATGCGGCGGTTTCCTGAAACCCGAGTGGATCTAGGCCGGCGAGGGGCGCGAACGGAGTCAGGCGGGCGGGTTCGGTGCCACGAACGACCCCTTGCCCTGGCGGGTGACGATCCAGCCTCGCTCCTCCAGAATCCGGAGCGCGTAACGCACTGGCCAGGCACTTGACTGGTACTGCTCGCGCATCTCGGCGATGGACGGCAGCTTGTCGCCGGGCTGCAGCGTGCTCGCCCGGATCGAAGCCGAAACGTCAGTGATGATCTGCTCGTAAAGCGGTGCCTGCGGCATGGCGGTGCCACCTCTCGTCAGCGCACCGATCTTCGCACCATGAGTGACACACCGTGCATGCTCTGTTGACTGTGAAGGCAGTGCCTTCTAAGTTGGGAGGCGACAGGGATCCTCTCGTCAGCAGCGGAGTGTCCCGAGCGGCCACGCCGGGGACATGCAACGGCTTCCCCGTGCGACCCGCCCCGACCTGCACCTTCCATCGCCCAGCACCGACCGACCACGACCACCACCCACCGACCATCTCCGTCGCGCCGCTAGGAGGCATAGTTGGACGAGCGTCTGCCGGAGGGGCCGCTGCCGCCCGCGTACCCGATTGCCGGTGCTCGGCCTCCGCAGCCGGACGGAGATCGGGTGCCCGGTCCGCCCCGGCCGACGCGGGCGCCGCTGACCCGGCGGCAGTACTCCTACGGCATCGCGATCGCGGTGGTCGTACTCCTGTTGTTTGTGGTGGGGGTGCTGCGGTGAGCGGGACGGGCCGGCGGTGAACGAGCTGCCGGTGGGTCGCCGGGTCGCGCAGTGGCGGGTACGGCGCAACATGACCCAGCAGCAGTTCGCCGACCGGCTGGGCAAGTCGAAGAGTTGGGTGGACAAGGTCGAGCGTGGGGTACGCCGGCTGGAGCGGGTGTCCAACCTTCGGGAGGTCGCCGAGACGCTCCGCATCGACGTGGAGGTTCTGCTGGCCACCCGGCCCCTGCGGCCGACTCCGGTCGCCGCCGGGGTGGATGGGATCCGGACGGCGCTGGCGCGCTATCACCTACGGGGCACGACCAGGCCGCCGTTGGTTGAGGAGTTGCGTGCCCGGCTGGACCACGCCGAGCAGAGTTATCGGCACGCCCGGTACCCGGCGTTGCTGGCACTGCTGCCCGGCCTGCTCGACGCCGCGCGCGAAGCGCAGGCCGCCCACCCCGGCGTGACCGACGCGCTGCTGGCTCGGGTGTACGCGCTCACGGCGCTGGTGCTGGTGAAGGTCGACCAGGGGGAGTTGGCCTGGCTGGCCGCCGACCGTGCGATGGCCGCCGCCCAGGCGACTGACGCTCCGCAGGTGGCCGCCGTCGCCACCGTGTCACTGAGTCAGGCTCTGCGGTCCCGTGGTCGACGACGGTCCGCCCTGGACGCGGCGCTCGTCGCCGCTGACCGCCTCGGTGCGTTCCGGGCCGGCGACGACTCGCCGGTCGTTTCATCGCTTCGGGGCACGCTACTGATCCAGGCCGCGCTCGCCGCTGCCGGCGGCAAAGACCACCATGGCACGCGTCGCGCGCTCGACCAGGCCACGGAGATCGCTGGGAAGCTCGGTGCGGACGGCAACGGGGCTGGCGGCGATAGCGGTACCGATGGCGCGGGCTTGGGCGGCGCGGGTTTTGGCGGCGCGGGCCTCGGCGGCGCGGGTTTTGGCGGCGCGGGCTTGGGTGGCGCGGGCTTGGGTGGCGCGGGTTTTGGCGGCGTGGGTTTTGGCCGGGCGGTGGTCGAGGCCGGCCGGGTGGTGGCCGAGGCGGCCCTTGGCGATGTCACCACGGCCACCGCTCGACACGAGCGGCTGGTGGCAGGCGAGGAGTGGCGGTGGCTGCCGCCCGAGCACCGTGCCGCGTACCTCCTCGATGTGGCCCGCGCGTACGCCCTGGCCGGCGACATGCTCCGGGCTGGCCGGACGCTTCTCGACGCGCAACGCGCCGCCCACAGCGAGGTGCACGACCGTCCGGCGGTACGAAAGCTGGTCGCCGTCGTGTGGCGGTCCGCCGACGCGCCCGCCGGCATCGTCCAGCTCGCCACCACCCTCGGCGTCGCCTGACGGGCGTCACCTGGCCGGCGCGCGATGGTGGCGTGCCCGGTCCGGGGGGAATCAGTCAGCGCGGTGGCCGTCGTCCCCGAGCACGGAGTCGACAAGTGCGGTCAGTCCCTCGTGCCACCGCGCTTCGGGCCAGTCGCGCAGGTGCTCGACCAGGTCGCTGCGGACGGCGGCGAGCAGGGCGTGGGCCAGGTAGTCCGCCGCCTGCGGGCCGCGTGCCTCCGCGACGAGGTCGGCCAGCAGGGCGTGCCAGTGGTCGTACGCCTCATTGCGGTACGGACTGCCGCCCCCGGCGCTCTCCAGCGCCAGCGTGAGCACCCGGTTGTCGAGCTTGAAGCGCAGCATGGCCCGCAGCAGGTCGACGGCCTGCTCCGCCGCCGGCCGGTCGGGTGACACCGCGAGCGCATCCCGCAACCGCAGTCCCCGTTGCTCGTAGAGGGCGCGGATGAGCCCGATGCGGTCGCCGAAGCGCCGGAACAGGGTGCCCTTGCCGACGCCGGCGGCGGTGGCGATGTCGTCCATCGACACCTGATCGGGGTCGGCGGCGGCGTCGAAGAGACGCCCGGCGGCGGCCAGCACCGACTCCCTGTTGCGTAGCGCATCGGCCCGCACCGGGCACCCCTCTCGCCAAACGGACTAGCGGTCCGTATAGTTTAAGCGGACCGGCGGTCCGAATCTTATCGCGACCGTCCCGGACGACGAAAGGACGATCATGTCGGACCACCCCACCGCCGTGTTCCATCGCGGCATGGAGCTGCTGCTCGCCAAGGACATGGCCGGCTTCATCGCGCTGTTTGCCGAGGATGCGGTGCTGGAGCTCCCGTTCGCACCGCCCGGCCAGCCGCGTCGGGTAGCCGGCCGCGCCGAGCTGCACGAGTACCTGATCAATTACCCCGCCCTGCTCGACGTCCGCGAGATCCGCGATCGAACCGTGCACGAGACCATGGACCCCGAGGTCATCGTCGTCGAGTTCGTCGCCTCCGGCTTCGTCGTCGCGACGGGTCGACCGTACGAGGTGCGCTACATCGCCGTCCTGACCATCCGGGACGGGCGGCTCGCGCACTATCGCGACTACTGGGATCCGATCGCCGCCCAGGAGCTGCTCGGTGGCGGCCTGGTGCGCTCATGATCCTGGTCATCGGTGGCACCGGGACCACCGGCCGTATCGTCGCCGCCACGCTTGCCGAGCGCGGTCACCCCACCCGGATCGCCAGCCGACGCCCCGCCACCGGAGGGGTCCGCTTCGACTGGCGCGACCCGACCACCCACCCGGACGCTCTGGTTGGCGTGCGCGCGATCTACGCCATCCCCCCGGTCGGCGAGGTCGACCCGGCACCGATCATGCTGCCCTTCCTGGAGCGGGCACGCGGCGCCGGTGTCCGCCGGGTGGTGCTGCTCAGCTCCTCGGCCGTCCCACCCGCCGAGCACGGACTGGGCCTGGTGCACGCACGCCTCGGTGAGCTGTTCGCGGAATGGGCGGTACTGCGGCCGTCCTGGTTCATGGAGAACTTCGTGGGTGAGCAGCCGTACGCGGTGAGCGCCCGCGACCATGGCGAGATCGTCAGCGCCACCGGCACCGCCCGGGTCGGCTTCGTCGATCCTGCCGACATCGCCGAGGTGGCGGTGCGGGCTCTCACGGACCCGACGCCGCACAACACCGACCACATCATCACCGGACCAGAGGCGCTGAGCTACGACGCTGTCGCCGCCGTCCTCACCGAGGTCGGTGGCCGGCCGGTCCGGCACCGGGCGATCGACCCGGCGGAACTGGCCGAACGCCACAGCGCGAACGGCATACCGCCGGACTTCGCCCGCTTCCTCGCGAGCCTGGACACGGCGATCGCGGCAGGCGCGGAGGACCGGACGACGTCGACCGTCGAAGATGTGACAGGTCGTACGCCACGATCCTTCCGGGACTTCTGCCGGGACCGCCTCCGCAACGACAGTCCAGGCTGACACCCGGTCGGCTGTCCGTGTCCCGTCCAGAGTTGGGGGACGCGGCCGTCGGGTGGCCCGCCGAGGCGGAGAGTGGGCCGGATCCCGGTGTTCTACCCGGACCAATCTCCAACGCGGCCGGTCGCCGCCCGGGCCCGCCACAGGCCGGCCTGAACGACACCGGCGTTGCGGTTTCATCCGGATACCGGTGTTTTATCCGGACGAAACCGCGCCTTGCCGGATCGCCGCCTGGACTCCGCCTCGGCACGACCGCCCTGATGAAACAGGCCTTAGTTGCGCCGGTGGTAGAGGTTGCGGCGGGGGAGCTGGTCGGGGTCGAGCCACGCCGGTGGGATGAATTCGGGGTGGCCGTCGCCTGCCATTCGCACGACCCAGTCGCTGTGGTGCAGGTGTCGGTGGTGGTGGCCGCAGAGCAGCACAGCATTGTCGAGGCTGGTCGGGCCGCCGTCGGCCCAGTGCCGGATGTGGTGGCCGTCGCACCAGCGCGGTGGTCGGTCGCAGCCGGGGAACGCGCAGCCCCGGTCTCGGAGCACCAGGGCTCGTCGTAGCGGCCCGGTGACGAGTCGGCGTTGCCGGCCGACGTCGAGGGGTTGGCCGGAACCACCGAGGACGGCCGGCAGGACCGCCGCGTCGCAGGCGAGCCGACGCACGGCCTCGGGGGTGAGGTGTGCGCCGATGTCGAGAGCGCCGGTGCCCAACTGCCGGGCCAACCCGTCGTAGCTGGTGGTGACGACGACCTGGGCGACGTCTCCGCCGTTCTCGGGTAGCTCGCCGGTGCGCAGGGCCAGCCGGCACACGTCGGCGAGGGCGTCGTGCCGGCGTTGGCCTGGGGTGCGGGTGTCGTCGGGGCCGGTGGGTGCGGTGAGCGGGTCGATGGCGGCGCGCAGCACGGCGGCGGCCTCGGTGTCGAGGATGCCGGCGAGGCGCAGCCGACCGTCGGGCTGCTCGCTGATGGTGACGTGCCGGTCGCGGGCGGCCCGCGACTCCTGTGCCCGCAACGCGGCCTCGGCTGCGGCGTCGGCGACCTCCGGGGCGACGTGGTCGAGGATGCGGGTGCCGAGTTTGCGCAGCAGGGTGGCGTCGAACTGTGTTGCCCAGTCGACGAGGACGCCGACGGCCTTGTCCGCGGCCTCCGGGCCGGCGCTGGCCTGGACTGTCTCGACGGTGCCGGCGATGACCCGGACCTGCTCCACGTCGACCGCACCACCGGCCAGAGCGTCCCGCACGCCGGCCGGGGCGGCATCGAGTGCAGCGGCCAGCTCGACCAGACGACGGGCCGCGCCGACCCCGAGCCGCAACCGATCCCGCAGCCAGACCGCCGTGGAGGAGGCGCCCCGCGCGGTCGCGGTGCCTCGGCCGTCCAGCTCCCGGATCAGGGTCAGCTTCACCGCGGCCAGCCGTTGCTCGACGCGGTGTGTGGCGTCCAGCGCCGCCACGAGGTCGTGCTCGGAGGCGGCCCAGGCGGGCGTGTCGAAGCAGGCCGCCACCGCGGCCTCGGCCTGCTCCAACGCATCGATCACGATGGGAAGACTGGCACAGGTGTACGACATTTTTGGCGCTGTTGATGGTGCGGTCGCAGTGGATCACCGAATCGGAGGTGACGTAGCCTCCGGCCATGGTCGAACGGGTGCGGGTCGCGGTCGTTGGCGTCGGTAACAACACGTCGGCATTGGTGCAGGGGCTTGCTCTCTACCGCCAGAGCGGCAGTCTGGTCGGCATCCGCAGGCCGATGATCGACGGGCTCGGGGTGGGGGACATCGACGTCGTGGCGGCCTTCGCCACCTCCGAGGAGAAGATCGGTCGGGACCTGACCGAGGCGATCTTCCTGCCGCCCAACAATTTCCTCCGGCTCAACTGCGACCTACCCAGAGCAGGCGTACCCGTCACGAAGGGCCTTGTCGACGCGACGGAGGTGGAACGGGTAGCGGCGGCGCTGGCCGGGGCGGAAGTGCTGCTCTACTCGGCGCCGAGTGGGCGGCCGCACACGGCACGGGCGTACGCGCAAGCAGCGCGCACAGCGGGTGTCGCCTTCATCAACACCACGTCCGACCCGGTCGCCCGCGATCCGGACGTGCTGCACAGGTTCGAGGAGGCGGGCCTGCCGCTGCTGGGCGACGACCTGGCCAGCCAGTTCGGCACCTCGGTGCTGCACAACGCGCTGCTGCGGCTCCTTCAGGAGCGGGGCCTCACCCTGGTCAGCTCCTACCAGGTCAATCTGGGCGGCACCGAGGACTTCCGCAACCTGGTCGACAACCCCAACACCAAGAAGCAGTCCAAGCTCAACGCCCTGTCGGAAGGCCACCCCGCCGGCCACGCCGCCGACCGACCCTCCGCCGGCCAAAGCGCCACGGAACAACGGACCGCCGGCACGGTCGAGGTCGCTCCGCTCGGCTACCTACCGCACCTCGCGTCGCAGAAGGTGGCGCACCTGAACATCGAGGCGCAGGGCTGGGGTGAGACGGCGGTGAGCCTCGACGTGAAGCTGAAGGTGCATGATCCGAGCGGCGCGGCCGGGGTCAACATCGACCTGATCCGCATCGCGGCGAGCGCGCTCCGCGACGGGCGTGGCGGTCACTCCGCCGAGGCGACTCCGTTACTCAAGTCCCCGCCGGGGACGGCGATCTGAGGCCGGTGGTGAGCAGGCGTTCGATCCGGGCGAACTCGGCGGTCATCTCCGGGGTGGCGAGGAAGTCGTCGAGATCGGCCGAGACCTGGAAGTCGACCTCCTCGACGGAGCGGATGGCCAGCTCGTACAGCTCCCCGCGCTGGTCCTCCTCCAGGTAGGTGGTCCAGTGTTCGAGCGCGGTGATGACGATCAGGAGCCCCTGATCCAGGTCGCCGTCGGCGAGGACGCCCGCGTCGATCCGCTCCAGCTGTGCGCGTAGCTCCGTCGCGCTGGCCGTGCGGACGTTTTCCCGGGCGGTGGCCAGTGCCGCCCACGCGTCCTCGTCCAACTCGTCGTCCGCGGCGGTGTCGAGCAGGTCGCTGCGGACCAGCCGGGTGACCGTGTCGAGGCCGAAGGCGCGCAGCTCGTCCTCACCGGCCGCGACTACCAGACGGAGGATCGCCGCTTCGAGTTCGTCGTACCGCATGTCGCCGGCCGCCTCAGCCCGCGGAGCCCGTGAAGCCAGCGGAGCCCGCGCCGACGGAGCGGTACACGTCGAGGGTCTGACCGGCGATGGCGTCCCAGGAGAAGTGGTCCACCGCGCGCTGGCGGCCGGCCAGGCCGAACCGCTCGGTACGTGCCGGATCGGCGAGCAGCGTGTTGATCGCCGCCGCCAGGTCGGCGACGAACTTCTCCGGCTCCAGCGGAGTCCCGGAGCCGTCGGTGGCCTGCTCGATGGGGACCAGCAGGCCGGTCTCACCGTCGGCCACCACCTCCGGGATGCCGCCGGTCGCCGTCGCCACCACCGCCGTCTCGCAGGCCATCGCCTCCAGGTTGACGATGCCCATCGGCTCGTACACCGAGGGGCAGACGAAGACGGTGGCGTGGGTGAGCACCTGGATCACCTCGGGCTTGGGCAGCATCTCGGCCACCCAGACCACGCCGGAGCGCGTGGCCCGCAACTCGGCCACCAGGTCCGCCACCTCGGCGGCGATCTCCGGAGTGTCCGGCGCTCCGGCGAGGAGCACGAGCTGGGTGTCGGCCGGCAGCTCCCGGGCGGCCCGCAACAGGTAGGGCAGCCCCTTCTGCCGAGTGATCCTTCCCACGTAAACGACGCTGGGTCGGGACGGGTCGACGCCGAGCCGGTCCAGCACGTCGGTGCCGGCGTCCGGGGCGTACTGGATGGTGTCGATGCCGTTGTAGACCACCCGGACCCGGTCCGGGTCGATCTGCGGGTAGGCGGTGAGCACGTCGTTGCGCATCCCGCCACTGACCGCGATCACCGCGTCGGCGGCCTCCATCGCGGTGCGCTCGATCCAGGAGGAGAGCGCGTAGCCGCCGCCGAGCTGCTCGGCCTTCCACGGCCGCAGCGGCTCCAGGCTGTGCGCGGTCACCACGTGCGGCACCCCGTGTAGCAGCTTCGCGGTGTGCCCGGCCAGGTTGGCGTACCAGGTGTGGCTGTGCACGACGTCGGCGCCGGCCGCGCCGGCGGCCATCTCCAGGTCGACGCCCATCGTGCGCAGCGCGGCGTTCGCGCCGGTCAGGCCGGGCGGTTCGGGGTACGCGGTGACGCCCGGCTCGGTGCGCGGCTGACCGAAGCAGTGCACCCGCACGTCGGCGCGGCGGCGCAACTCCCGGGCGAGGTACTCGACGTGCACCCCGGCACCGCCGTAGACCTCCGGCGGGTACTCGCGGGTGAGCAGATCGACGCGCAGCGGGGTGGGTTCCGTCATGACCCCGCACCCTAATGCAGAAGAGTCTCCGTACGAGTGGTGAAGTGCGACGCGGGTGGATAGCGTCGGGGCATGGCTGCCAAGGTGCTCGCGATCGTCCTGGCGGGTGGGGAGGGCAAGCGCCTGATGCCACTCACCACGGACCGGGCCAAGCCGGCCGTCCCGTTCGGCGGGATGTACCGCATGGTCGACTTCGTCCTCTCCAACCTGGCCAACGCCGGCTATCTCAAGATCGTCGTGCTGACCCAGTACAAGTCCCACTCCCTCGACCGACACATCACCAAGACCTGGCGGATGTCCACGCTGCTCGGCAACTACGTCACCCCGGTGCCCGCGCAGCAGCGGCGTGGCCCGTGGTGGTTCGCCGGCTCGGCCGACGCCATCTACCAGAGCTTCAACCTGATCCACGACGAGCAGCCCGACTACGTGATCGTCTTCGGCGCCGACCACATCTACCGGATGGACCCGCGGCAGATGGTGGAGGACCACATCGCCTCCGGCGCCGCGGTCACCGTCGCCGGCATCCGCCAGCCGCTGTCGATGGCCGACCAGTTCGGCGTCATCGAGGTCGGCGAGGACGGCAAGCGGATCCGGGCGTTCCGCGAGAAGCCCACCGACGCGGTCGGTCTGCCGGACGCCCCCGACGAGATCTACGCCTCGATGGGCAACTACGTGTTCACCACCCGCGCGCTGTGCGAGGCGGTCGAGCGTGACGCGGAAGACAAAACCAGCAAGCACGACATGGGCGGCAGCATCATCCCGATGCTCGTCGAGCGGGGCGAGGCGAACGTCTACGACTTCCGCGACAACGAGGTGCCGGGCAGCAACGACCGCGACCGCGGCTACTGGCGCGACGTGGGGACCCTCGACTCGTTCTACGACGCGCACATGGATCTGATCAACGTGCACCCCGTGTTCAACATGTACAACTTCGAATGGCCGATCTACACCGAGCAGCCGCCGTGGCCACCGGCGAAGTTCGTCCACCAGTGGGGTGAGCGGGTCGGCCGGGCGGTCGGCTCGATGGTCTCCCCGGGTGTGGTGATCTCCGGTTCGCTCGTCGAGAACTCGATCGTGTCACCAAAGGTGCGGGTGCACTCCTGGGCGCACGTCGAGGGCTCCGTGTTGATGGAGGGTGTGGAGATCGGCCGGCACGCGGTCGTCCGGCGGGCCATCCTGGACAAGAACGTGTTCGTCCCGGAGGGCGCCGAGATCGGCGTCGACCTGGAGAAGGACCGGCAGCGCTACACCGTGTCCGACAATGGCATCGTGGTGATCGGCAAGGGCCAGAAGGTCGTACCGTGACCGAGCCGCACTCCCCGAGGAGGTTCCCGCAGTGACCCACCCCCGTGCCGGCCAGCTCGCCGAGCCCGCCGACCTGGTCGACGTGCCGCGCCTGGTGACCGCCTACTACGCCGAGCATCCGGACCCAGCGGACCCGGCGCAGCAGGTCTCCTTCGGCACCTCCGGCCACCGCGGCTCCAGCCTGCGCAACGCGTTCAACTCCGACCACATCCTGGCGGTCACCCAGGCGCTCTGCGACTACCGCCGCGAGCAGGGCCTGGACGGGCCGCTGTTCCTCGCCCGGGACACCCACGCGCTGTCCGCCCCGGCCGCCGTGGACGCCCTGGAGGTGCTCGCCGCCAACGGGGTCACCGTGCTCGTCGACAGCCGCGACGGCTACACCCCGACGCCGGCGCTGTCGCACGCGATCCTCACCCACAACCGGGGGCGGACCAGCGGGCTCGCCGACGGCATCGTCATCACCCCGTCGCACAACCCCCCGGACGACGGCGGCTTCAAGTACAACCCCACGAACGGCGGGCCGGCCGACACCGACGTCACCCGGTGGATCCAGGACCGCGCCAACGCGATCCTCGCCGCCGGGCTCAAGGAGGTCCGCCGGATCACCTACGCGCGGGCCCGGGCCGCGGACACCACCGGGGAGTACGACTTCCTCGCGCACTACGTCGACGACCTGCCCGCGGCGATCGACATCGACGCGATCCGCGACGCCGGGATCCGGATCGGCGCGGACCCGCTGGGCGGGGCGAGCGTGGCGTACTGGGGGGAGATCGCCGAACGGCACCGACTGGACCTGACCGTGGTCAACCCGAACGTCGACCCGACCTGGCGGTTCATGACGCTGGACGGCGACGGCAAGATCCGGATGGACTGCTCCTCGCCCAACGCGATGGCGTCCCTGATCGCCGCCCGCGCCGACTACCAGATCTCCACCGGCAACGACGCGGACGCCGACCGGCACGGCATTGTCACCCCCGACGCCGGCCTGATGAACCCCAACCACTACCTGGCGGTGGCGATCGGGCACCTGTTCCGGACGCGTACCGCATGGGGTCCGGACGCCGCCGTGGGCAAGACGCTCGTCTCCTCGTCGATGATCGACCGGGTCGCCGCTGACCTGGGTCGGCCGTTGCTGGAGGTGCCGGTCGGCTTCAAGTGGTTCGTGCCCGGCCTGCTGGACGGCGCGGTCGGCTTCGGCGGTGAGGAGAGCGCGGGGGCGTCGTTCCTGCGCCGGGACGGCTCCACCTGGACCACCGACAAGGACGGTCTGCTGCTCTGCCTGCTCGCCGCCGAGATCCTGGCGACCACCGGGCGCAGCCCGAGCGAGCACTGGGCCGAGCTGGCCGAGCGGTTCGGCGCACCCGCGTACGCCCGGATCGACGCACCGGCCACCCGGGAGCAGAAGGCCGTGCTCGCCAAGCTCTCCCCGGAGCAGGTGACGGCGACCGAGCTGGCCGGCGAGCCGATCACCGCGACGTTGACCACCGCGCCCGGCAACAACGCCCCGATCGGCGGCCTGAAGGTGAGCACGAAGTCCGGCTGGTTCGCCGCGCGCCCGTCTGGCACGGAGGACGTCTACAAGATCTACGCCGAATCCTTCCAGGGCCCCGACCACCTCAAGCAGATCCAAGAAGAAGCCAAAAACCTGGTAGACCAAGCCCTAACCCCCTAACAACGCCCCCACCCCCGCCCCCACCCCACCCCAACCCCCTCCCACCCACCCCACCCGGCCACCCCCCGTTGGGTGTGTGTTATTTTGAGCCCCCCCCCGCGGGGGGGGGGAAAAAAGAAACAAACCACGCGCCCGCGCGGACGACCGCGGCGCGCACCGGCG